>JBFLZW010000036.1 GCA_040755755.1 bacterium
TGTGATCTGAGCCTTTTTCAGCTCGGCTTACGCTTCTATAATTATCTATTGAACCAGGAATTACCTATCCCTGTATTATTTTATCATGCCTTTGAGGCAAGATTATGAAAATGTGTCCGGTAGTGAGTAGTAGGCATGATAAGTCCTCATATAAAAATCCAAAGGCGGAGATTTAACTCCGCCTTTCGGGTGAAGTGCGATTACATCCAAAAGCTTATTTCCCCCTGCCTTATTCTACCGCTCCTTTATGGGTATATACGGCCGGTTATGGTCGCCGATGTACTGCTGGGTGGGACGGAATATCCGGTTATCCTGTACCTGCTCCAGCCAGTGCGCTGCCCAGCCGACAACTCGGGAGATGGCAAACAGGCAGGTGAAAAGATCAATGGGAATGCCCAGGCATTCATAGACAATGCCGGAATAAAAGTCCACATTCGGGCACAGGTTCTTATGGGACAGTTTCTTATCAACAATCTCTTCCAGTTTCAGAGCGATTTTGTAGAGGGTTTTGACTTCCTCGCCGGGGAAGGCATCGAGCAGTTCGGGAATAAGGCTTTGGAGAACATCTGCCCTCGGATCTTTGGTCTTGTAGACCCGGTGTCCGATACCCATGATTTTGGCCTTGGCGTTGAGTTTTTCATCCACGAAAGATTCCACGTTATCCGGATGTCCGATCGAATAGAGCATTCGGATGACCCGCTCATTGGCACCGCCGTGGAGTGAGCCGCTCAGGGCTCCGACAGCCCCGGAAATTGCAGAGTAAATGCTGGCCTGCGTGGAGCCGATGACTCTGGCCGTAAAGGTCGAGGCATTCATGGTATGCTCCATATGCAGGATCAGGGCCTTATCCAGGACCCGGGCCGCTTCCGGATTCGGCGGGTTTCCGGTCAGCATGTAGAGGAGGTTTTCCGCATGATTGTATTTGGATTGGGGTGGAATCGGCTCTTCCCCGTTGCGATGGCGTTCAAAGGCGGCCAGGATCGTGGGCATTCTGGCAATGAGTGAAATAGCCCGCCTCAAGTTGTGACGGGAGGAGCACACATCGTCAGCGTAATAGTCCTCGCCCTGGAGAAGAGCGGTAGCCGTCTGGAGGGCGATCATGGGATGCATGCCCACGGGAAAATGGGTAATTGCCTCGCGGATCGTATTGGAGATATACCGGGATTTGGTCAGCAGGGTCTTGAACTGGTTGAATTCCCGCTCCGATGGCAGATGCGAATAGAGGAGCAGGTAGGCGGTTTCCTCAAAACAGCTTTCTTCTGCCAGTTCCCTGATATTGATACCTCGGTACTCCAGAATCCCCTGCAGGCCATCGACATGGCTGACGGAAGACTTATTGCAGATAACTCCTTCAAGCCCGGGGCGGTAATTGTCCTCCACTTTCGGCTGTTCTCCTTTGGGCTTCTCGATACTCACCATATTGACATTCCCCTGGTTGTCCATACATTCCATATACTTCTCCTTTCCTTGCCTTTGCAGCAGTTACGTGGGCAGATAATCCAGCTTCTTGGCGTGTGGATAAAACTATACCATAAAATCAAAACCAAAATCAAAGCCATAACAAGCCGGGACTCTGAGGAAAGAAAAAAAGATGGATTCTCATGATTTAGCCACCGGCTCACCATCCGGTGGCTAAATCATTGCAGCATTCACCTTGAAATGAAGACAGGAAGTATGTTCTAGTAGCCAGTAGAGGAAGGAGATGTATTCCAGGCAAGGCCTGGTGTGAGCGTATTCGTAAAATTATCTCCGAACACAAAGAAGTTGTAATTCTGGCTGATAGTATAATTCTGTCCATTGGGAGAATTATAATTGAAGCTCGAAGAGGGAATGGCAGAGTATGGCAGTGTTGCCTTATAATTGAACGGAGAATATGAATAATCAGGGGAAACTCCCCAGGTGGATACGGTAACCGCATTTCCAGAATAATCATCGGCTAACCGGTGTCCCCATCCCCATCTCCATTGGTATCCGAAACCTGGCCCATTGCAAAATGGATCGTAGTTTGTCACATATACGGATGGTTGATACAATAACGGCTGATAGGTTGAATCCAGGTCCGTCAGATATAATGAAGGTTCGTAATTTACTACGGTAGTGTTATTTACCGTGGTGTAATCATTCATCAATGCCGTATAACTGTTGTAACTCCCACCGCCACCGCGTCCATTGTTCCAGCCTGCAAACAGGTCATCATACCTTCCGCCATGATAACCTGCGGCTTCAAGAAGCATGGGAATAACCAAAACACTTATAACAGTAAAAAGTATACCAGTGATTTTTTTGTCTATAATTTTTGACATTACGATATCCCCCCTGAAAAATTTTAGGTATTACCAATAGTCATTAAAATATAGATTACCCCAAATAGTAACTTATTATTAAATAAACATCCCCCCTTCGGTTAACCAGAATTTTAATTCTTATTATAGACGACGGGTTACAGTAATAGTTACGAATTTCTGCTGTTTGAATAGCCGATGGTAAGGGGTATACCCAGGGACGGGCTTTGGATGAGGGTAATCAGGAGGATTTCCAGCCTTCCAGGACTTCCCTGGGCTCCTCACATATCTGGACCAGGGGCAGGCTCACCTTTCTCTCCTCCCTGGCCAGGATTTCTCCCAGGGGGGCGAAATGAAAGTCCTGCAGCAGACGGATGAGCTTTTTTTCTGTTGTGTGCAGGTTAAGATAGTGCCGGAACTGGTTGACCGGCCCAATGGGCAGACGGGGCTGCCCCGGATCAAGCTCCCAGGGATGAAGGTAGATAACTGCCGGGCGTCTTTCCGTGTGATTCACCTGGAGCAGAGCGCGATAAATCAGCGAATAGGGCAGGAGGCGAAAGTACCCCCCTCCGGCGATGGGAAAATTCTGTCCCAGAAGGCTGACGGTGGACAGAGGAAATTCCCGGATGGATTTATTTTTCGGGGTCCTGATCCGGTAAGGGAAGCGGGGGGAGTCAGGAATGCCGTATCGGTCGTGAAAAATGGGGAAAATGCTGGAATCATAGCGAAATCCCTGCTCAATAAGGATATCAAGGGCCCAGAGGGTATCCTGGCGGATGGAAAAGGTAGGGGCCCGGTATCCCCGGATTGCCAGATGAGTAATCTGCTCCAGAGCCCGCCTGCTGCGCTCAATGTCAGCCCGGAATTCCTCCGGAGTCTGCCGGTAAATATCCATGTGCTTATATCCATGACAGGCGATTTCATGCCCTTCCCGATGGATCTCCTCTACCAGTTCGGGATATCGTTCGGCATTCCATCCCAGGATAAAAAAGGTGGCCCGGATACGAAACTTTTGAAATATATTCAGGAGCCGATGCACATTGGACCGGAGACGGCTTTCCTGCTTCGACCATTCCTGAAACTGGATAACCGACTCCATGACTTTGGCCTGAAAGTATTCTTCCATATCGATTGACAGGGCATTAATCATGATTATCCCTGGCTTTCGTGAAATCTTCATTGATTTGCCTTTGCACTGCATCAATCATCATGGAGAGAGAAACGATCTGAGTCAGGATAACGACGTCCTTAAGCTCCGGGTTTTTTATGGAAGATAAATCATCGGGAAAGCAGGGCAGGTTTTGCCCACTCGTGCATGTTTTCTGCAAGTAGTTCCGGTAGAGGGAATTTACTCCCTGAGAAAGCAGCTCAAGGTCCTGACGCACCGAAGGAAGATGCCCCATCCTGTCTTCGCTTGACTTCCACAGCCTGAAGGGGGCGAATTTTTTCTCTCCCCCCTCTTTCCCCTTCACAGGGAGCTCCATGAGGACCTTGTCAACAAGCCAGGTCCTGATGGTGTGTTTTTGCTCTACATACCCGGCCAAAAGGGCAGCATCACATATAATGTTGATAATCCGGGGGATACCGCCTGAGGCATGGAAGATGCACTTTACAGCTCCTTTGGAGAAAGGATTTCTGGGGCATCCGGCCACTGCCAGCCGATGCTGAATATATTCTCCGGTTTCTTTCAGACTCAAGGGGAGGATATGAAACCAGACGCTGACTCTTTGCCTGAACTGTCGCAGGTGGGGAGAATCCAGAATCTCACGCAGCTCCGGCTGCCCGACGAGAATGATATGGATCAGTTTATCTTTTTCCGTTTCCAGGTTTGACAAAAGGCGAACTTCCTCCATCGACTGGACCAGCAGCCGCTGGGCTTCATCGATAATCAATACTGCTTTTGATCCAGCCGCATATTGCTGGAGCAAATAGGCATGAATCATCTCCAAGATATCTACCCTTGCCAGGGAAGCGGAGGGTTTCGGTATCTCATACTCCCGGGCAATCATCCGAAGCAGTTGCTGAGGGTCGGAGCTTGGATTGGTAATATGGGCAATCCTGGCCCGATCCCGAAACTGGCTGACAATCGCCTTGGTCACCATGGTCTTTCCCGCGCCGATTTCGCCGGTTATTACGGAAAATCCCTTTTTTGCCTCCAGAGAGTAATGAAGATATGCTATTGCCCGCTTATGAATTGAGCTGAGATAGAGGTACTGCGGATCAGGTGTAAGGTTAAAAGGGTTTTCTGCTAACTGGTAAAAATTTTTGTACATGACGTATCCTGGTGATCTAATAGTAATAATAATTGGAACTTGGCCGGTCCGTCCTGTTCAGGACAATGCCCATCAGATTGGCCTTTTTCAGTTTGGCCACGGCTGATTCCAGGGCGACCATTCGGGTTTTACCTGCCCGTGCGACCAGCAGCACGCCATCCACCTTCAGTGATAGAATAAGGGCATCGGTAAACTGATTGATCGGCGGCGAGTCAACAATGACAAAGCGGTTCGGGTACCGCTCCTTGGCTTCCTGGAGGAGCAGGGACATTCTGCGACTGTTAATCAGCTCGGAAGGGTTTTGAGGGATCGGCCCGGCCGGCAGCAGGCTCAGCTTGGGGATTGCGGTCTTGACCAGGGCCTCGGCTAGATTCACCTCATTCCGGAGAAAGTTTGCCAGTCCGACAAAAACCTGTTCCACGCCGAGCATGCGGTGAACCTGAGGATTTCGCATATCGCAGTCGATCAGCAGCGCCGTTTCCTGCAAGCCCTGGGCAATGGATATGGCCAGATTCACCGAGGTGGTGGTCTTCCCCTCCCCTACAGCGGCACTGGTGACCAGGAACAGCCGCTCGCCGTTTTGCTGGCCGGCGTTCAGGATCATGGTCCGCAGCACCTTGTACTGTTCGAAGGCATCGGTACGGTCCTGCATCATGGCCTGAATCCGGGGATCAAGCTCATGAAAGTCAGGGGATGGCCTGGATGGTATGTGGCCTATGGCTGATATGGACTCATTTTTTTTCCGCTCCTGGGCTGCTCGCTCCAGAGCCCGCTCAATAAAGCTCATAGTGATTTTCCTTTATTATTGAAACACATTTCGCATTAAGGAAAAAAGGATCAATAACACCCAAAAGATAACTATCACCCCGTGGATAACCTGGCAGCGCTTGTGCCGCTGTTTCTCTTCCAGAGTAAATACCAGGGGTATATTAGCCACCACCGGGATATGCAGATTATCCTGAATATCGCTCTCGTCCTTGACTGTGCGACAGAGGTACTCAAAGCCCACCAGAGATCCAAGACCTGTGGCCAGAGACAGAATGATGCAGATCAGGGTAATCTGCCAGGGATTATAGGCAATAGGCCTCAGGGGGAGGCGGGCCGGGTCGAGAATTTTAAACCGGCTCTGGTGAGCGGTTTTTTCCATCTCCCTGACCATGTGAATCTGTGCCAGGCGCTTGAGCAGTGTTTCATAGGCTTCCTCGTTGACCTTGTTATCCCTGGTCAGTCTGGCCAGTTCCTCTTCCTGGGCTGGAATAGAGCTCACCCGGCCAGCGTAAACGGCAATGTCTTTTTCAAGCTCCTGCCGCCTGGTCTGAAGAAGGTTTATTTCAACCTCGATATTGTTGACCTCTTCCTTAAGTTTTTGATAGATCGGGTTAATGATCGAGGTTTCCTGAGAAGGGCCATTCACTTCGGGCTTTGGTTTGCTTTTCTGCTGAGCGGCGGACGCCTTTTCTTTCTCCATCTCTGCTTTCAGCTTGATGACATCAGGATAGTTTTCCGTATATCTGGATGATAACTCAGCCAGTTGAATCCGAAGCTGCCTGATCCGGTCTTCTCTCTGGACAAAGGCCACGATTGATGGCTGCTCCTCAGCCAATTGTTTTTGCAGGATCGTCCGCTTTTGTTCCAATTCCCTGGCTTTTAATTTAACCTCGGTGAATTCGTCCTGAAGCTTCTGGAGGTGAGTGAGGTTAATATTTGCCTCTCCCGGCATCTGGCCGATATTTTTTTCCTTGAATTCTTTGAGGGCCTTTTCCGAGCTCTCCAGCCTTTCCTTGTATTCTTTGAGCTGCCTGCGGACAAAATTATACTCGACCTGGGCCTGGCTCCCGGTCAGCTCCAGATTTTCCTCGATGAACATCCTGGCTAAGGTATTGGTAATGTCCCGGACCTGATGCGGCTCTTCCCCCGTATAGGTAATAGTGAAAAGGCCGGTGCCGATGCTGTCGATGACAATATTATCCCTGATCTGATTGACCATTCTTTCAAGCTCAAGGGAGCTTTCAAGCCCGGAGGGATTTTGACTGCGATGAGCCAGACCGAGGCTCGTGATTACCCTGCCGAGCCGGTTATTGCTGAGAATCAGGTTACGGATGGTCTTTATCTGCTCCGGGTCCACGCTGGTCTGCCTGTTCTGGGCAAGAGGATTTTCAATGGTTTTGACTTCAAGCATGACCGTACATTGAGACCGGTAGCGCCGGGGGAGAAGAAAACTGCCGGCGATCGACAGAAGCAGGCTCAGCGAGAAACAGCCGAGAAAGACCATTTTATGATACCGAAAAATCTGGAAATAATACTTTAATGTTTCTTTTCCCATGAAATTTTATTCCCCGCCTGTGCTGATATTCCTTTCGGCGTTATGACTGTCATGCGCTTCACAGCAGGGATTCCGGAACAAAGATTGTGTCACCGGGCATTAAGGATACATTCATCTCGGGATTCGCTTTCCTCAGCAGAGCTTTGAAATTGACCTGAATGGTAGTAAAAGAATTTTCCCGGCGACGGGAAATCTTGACCCGGTCGATTCTGGCAAATTCGGTGAATCCTCCAGCCTCCAGAATAGCATCCATAGCGGTCAGCTCTTTCCGGAAATGGATGACCTTGGGATTTTTAACCTCGCCAACCACGGTAATTCTGGCGTTAAAATTGTCGGGGATAAAAATCGTGTCATCGGTCTTGAGCTCAATATTCTGGCTCAGGTCACCCTCCTTTAACAGTTGGTAGAAGTCCACCTCAACCGCACGGTCATTCCGGATCAGGGATGCCCTTCCGAGGTCAGCCGTATCCAGGACTCCTCCGATGAGCGATAAAAGCTGCAGGACAGTTGTCCTTCGCTTGAGGGTCACCATACCCGGCTTTTTGACCTCCCCGAAAACATAAACCTTTAAGCTATTGATATTACTGACAGTTACTGTAACCGTCGGCTGATTGACGAACCGGGTTAATTGTGTTTGAATACTGTCGGCCATCTCTTGCGGAGTAAAGCCCGCGGCCTGAATATCCCCCAGCAGGGGAAAAGACACCTTTCCATCAGGACGGACTACTGCCGTGCGGGTCAGATGCTCATTGTCCCAGACCGAGATGGATAGCTCATCCTCAACCCCGATCAGATACGGCTCCCCATCCGAAGCAGCACAGAAACCCGTGTAAGCATGCAGGAAGAGAATCATAAATAACCAGATGCCAACCCCGGTCTCCCCAAAAACCCGTACCTTCTTCATGCTTTCCTATCCCTCCTCTCCTGACCAGGTCTCTCCCTTGCGCCTGGTCAGATAGCATAGCTTCGCCCTCTCAGGGCATATAGGGCAATATCATTACTTCTGACTTCTGACTCCTGACTTCTGACTCCTGACTCCTGACTTCTGACTCCTGACTCCTCTTCACTGACCACTGACCACTCACAAAGCTCCTTTTCTAAAGAGAATGATATTGATGGTTTTTAGAGCAATAAAAAAATCAAGAGCAAGCGACATATGTTTAATGTAAAACAGATCGTAGCCGAGTTTTTCTCCAGTTTCCCGCAGAGTGCCGCAGTAGCGGTAATTGACCGCTGCCCAGCCGGTGATTCCGGGCTTGACAATGAGCCGTTGTTTGTAATACGGAATGACTCTATCCAGTTTCTGAACAAAAAACGGCCGCTCCGGACGGGGGCCTACCAGGCTCATCTCTCCCTTGAAGACATTGACCAGTTGAGGAAGCTCATCGATGCGGGTCTGCCGGAGGAACCGGCCGATGCGGGTAATCCGGTGGTCATTTTTTTTCGTCCAGATCGGGCCGGTCTGTTGTTCTGCATCAGCTCTCATGGTCCGGAACTTATACAATTTGAAAATTTTCTCCCTTTCTCCCACTCTTTCCTGTCTGAAGAGGATCGGCCCTTCCGAATCAAGTCTGATCAGCAGGGCAGAGAGCAGGATAACCGGAGAAGTGAGGATGAGCAACAGGCTCGAAAGAATGATATCCAGGAGCCGTTTGACTATTCGAATCATACCCTGGCTGTGAAAACCGCAGGTAAACAGGAGCCAGCTTGGACGAAGCCGGTTGATCAGGATCTTGCCGGTGACCCGCTCGTAAAAGTCAGGAGCATCGTAGACTTCAAGACCCTGGAGTTTATAGTCCAGGAATCGCTCTGAGGAAAAGGCTTCCCTGCGTTCATCCAGGGCAATAACCATAACCTGCGGCCTGTATCGATCCACGATTTGAGGCAAGTCACCGACTTTCCCCAGAACGTCGGTATCACTTTCCATTTCCAGGGAGGAGAGTTTATCCTCCGATTCCACAATTCCGAGAAAATGGTATTTCCCTGGGGTGTGCTCCCTCAGTGCCTGCGCCAGCTTCCGGCCATTGAAGGTATTTCCGATAATAAGAACCCTTCGGGGAAAGCTGATCGAGGGAAGAAGTTCCCCGGCGGCCAGTCGCCAGAGAAGAACAAAGAGCAGTGCCATTCCCCACGGAGGAAGAAATTGCCGCAGCAGTGTGGTATCGAGGCTAACCAGAGAATAGATAACCACAAGAACCATAGGGATCATAAAGGCGCTGATGATCCGCTGAGCAAGTACTTTCGGTCTTCGGCATACCCTGACATCAAAGAGATCGCAGATAAAAAAGAACAGCAGGTAACAGGGGACAAGCCAGGGGAAAATCCGCACAGCCATCCGGTATCCTCCAAACCAAAATTGCAGAGAGAAAAAGAGAATTGGCAAGTCGCCGATCAAGTATAGAAAACAGTCACTGGATGTATTTGAAAGCACGTAATTTTTCATGAATCTCTGTTTTTACATTTCTATCAAGCAACTGTTCGGCTTGAATATACTTTTTATTTCAGGCGGTGACTTTCAGGTTTTATTCTTGTCATACCTTTCACCTTTAAGGTACAATGAAGCACTCACTTTCACTTACCCCTATAATCGTGAAAAACTGAGGATAACCTTTAATGCAACGTAAGATTCACACGGTTACGCAGCGGAGGGGAAAAATGAGAAAAATCAGCAGGATAATTGTTCATTGCACCGACAGCGAGTTTGGCGATGCACGGCTGGTAGACGATCTGCATACCGGGCGGGGAAATCCCCTGATTTCATTAGCCTGGCCATCGGGAACCGAAGTATACGAGCGGAACCCTTTCCGGAAAATCGGTTATCATTATCTGATCCTGAACGGATTTATCAAGCCGGGAGAGTACCAGGCCGAACTGGATGGCTGCATTGAGCCGGGAAGGAGCGAGGAGGAGGAGGGTGCCCATTGTTATGGCCAAAACCACGACAGCCTGGGAGTCTGTCTGGTAGGAAAGCGGCTGTTTTCAGCCAGGCAATTGTATTGTGCGCTGCCCGAACTGCTGACCAGCCTCAGTGAAAGATATGCTCTCTGCTGTCACGATATTTACGCCCACTATGAGTTCAGCCAGGTGAAAAGCTGTCCCAATATTGATATAGAGCTGATTCGCAAAATTTTCACTGCCTGGCAGGGGAAGTGATCAGTGGCCAGTAAAAAATTGGAGGCAGATGGCTGATAATGAGAAACCGATACCTGATCACTTCGCTTACCGTTTCAAATCCCAGTGGGTATAAAGGACTCTGAGAACATCCGCCAGCAGGCGGACTGAATCGCCGGGATCATTCTGTCTGTTTGCCCGTACCCTCTGCGGGGGACACCATTCTACCGGAACCTCTTTAATTGAAAATCCCATAGCCCAGGCCAGATAGAGCTGCTCGATATCAAAGCTGCGGCCATAAAGCTTCTGGGCTCTGGCAATACATCTGGCCGCCTCCCGCCTGAAGAGCTTGAACTTGCACTGCCTGCACCGGGTCCCCATGATCGATGTAAACCAGGCCAGTGTCTTGACCGCATGCCTCCCCAGCTTCCTTCCTGCAAATGGAGGAAAGGGCTCCTTGATCCCGTCCTTCGGAAAAGCGAGAACCACGTCTATTCCAGCCTGAACATGAGGCCACATTTTTTCCACCTCAAAGATGGGGACCGACAATTCCTCATCCGTACAGAGGATGTACTTTCCCCGGGTTCGAAGTATACTCCGGGACAGGGAAAATCCCTGCCCAAGGGTTTCGATACTTCTCTTGACCCTGCTCGATCTTTGTTCTTTGAACTCATAGACATAACGGCCCGGCTTTTTGATAACCTCCGTAGTCCGGTCGTAATTGCCTCCATCAACGATCATGATTTCCGAATTGAAAACCTGGTTCTGCAGGTAGTCTTTGACAATGTTCAGAGTATCATCGATCTGGTCCTGCTCATTAAAGGCGGAAATGATTACCGAGAGAAAAATATCCGGCTTGGGAGAGCTTTTTTCCTCCATGGACTGGATTGGTTCCAGGTACCGTGCTTCTGCTTTCATCTTCCCTCGGTTTTAGGGCCTTTGTTGTGGTTCATGGTTACTATACCAACAAATTTGGTAACTTGCGCCTGATGAATCCATGCCGTCGTGCCATCATGCCATATGGATAATCCGCATCTCATAAATATTACGTACTTGTGTCGGCTTTTTTGTATTAGATATTGCATAAAATATGTGTAAAGTAGTTATAGCGGCAGCAGGAATAAAAGGTGTCCAGGAATTAATGCTTCATCTCTCTACCGGACACTTTTGAGGTAGCAACCGCGAATGAACGCGAATGAACGCGAACTGAACAAAGAGGACTCGATAATGAAGGCAAATCAAAAGAATTTATTAGCGTCTATTCGTGTGCATTCGCGGTTGATTACAGGAATTGAAAAAAAGTGTCCGGTAGCGAATGCTTCATTTCGCTTGACATGAATAAACCTCAGTTGGTATAATATTCTAAATTTTTTTTCGAAGGCCAATGGGATCCTTCTCATACAAGGATTCTGCCGATAGGATATATATTCGTCTATCGTTATAGCATTATTTTATTAACCACTCATTTATAGGAGGTATAAAGATGTCTACAATCGAAGAAACAGAGTGTCCCATGTTTTCCTTTCACGCCCTGATTACCATGCCTGCCTGTTTTCCCAACCAAAAATTCGATGATGCATACCAATAAAAATACCTAAAATAAAAAATTTTTTTCCCTGTTATGGGCTTCTCCTTTCTTCCTGATCGGGGTCTGGAGATCGGTTTGACTTGTGCTCATCGAGCAGACTGCCAATCGATCGATACCATTTGTCCACGGGATACCTATCCAACCGGAATATGTACACTTCCCTGTTTATTTACGAAGAAAGAAGTATTCTTTTTATATTTGCCCATAAGCTAACAGAAGATAGTTTTTCTCTATAAACAGCGTTTGATTAATTTTCAGGATAGCGTCATCAGTATTTTTTACAAGGTTATGAAAGACACAAGGAGCTTTTCATCATGGTTATACTCATGGTATTGATTGGGAGTTTTTTAGCGGGTATTTTACTTCAAATGGTTTCCACGCGGTTTGGAGAGCGCAATTCACCGGGCAGCCGGTGCTTCGAGACGTGGCAAAGAGTCAGAGAGATACTGCATCCGGCTGTCGTCCTTTACCTGCTTGTTCATATCGGATTGATCGGCGGGGCTGAAATTGCCCACGAGGGCTTGGGCAGCCTCACGGTCCCGGCTATCTTCAGTTTCGGATTGGCCCTGCTTCTTTTTATCATTACCCTGCTTGCGCTATCGTGCATCCAGATCACGGACAGGGAAACACGAATCAGCATTGCCACGCACTTTGGCTCAGTCAGCGTAGGCACTTTTGCCGCAGCGCAAGCATTTCTGCAAAACCGTGGCATTTCCTATGCACCGTCCACCTCAGCCTGGCTGGCCCTCATGGAAGTTCCTGCTATTCTTATCGGGGCCTCAATGCTCGGCGGCGGCCTCAAATCATTGAAGGACACTTTCGGTGACCGGGACATTCTCGTGCTCTTGTGTACCCTGATTCTCGGCTTTCTTCTCGGCCATCGACTGGTCCATCGATTCGATTTTCTTCTTGTCACTCCCTTCGAGGGAGTATTGGCCTATTTCCTCTTCGACATGGGGCATCAAACCGGGGTCAACCTCGGACATCTGCGCCAAAGCGGCTTACGGCTGATTCCCTTTGGCATTCTTATGGCTGTCTGCGGGGGTACCCTTGGAGGGCTCGTGGGCACGCTTTTCGGCCTGGGCATCGGAAATGTGGTTATCGTAAGCACCCTGAGCGCATCGGCCTCGTATGTAGCTTCAACCGCGGTCATGGGCAAGCTCGTTTCCCCGGAGGCCATAGCTACGACCCTCACGGTATCACTGGGAATTACCCTGCCCTGGAACATCCTCATAGGGATTCAGCTCTATACGATCCTGGCCCAGTCACTCCATGCCATTCAGGGAAACCCATACCTGATAGGATTACTCTTGACCTGGTATTTGATTATCGTGATTGGAGGGCTGTTTGCCCTGCCAAGGCTCCGGTCGCTCAGAAGGCTTCGGTGGAATGAAGCCCGGCAGGAAGGGTGAAAGAAGGAGATACGATGCGCTGCCGGGAATTTTCCCGGTTAAGCTTACAGAATCCCGCTGCCTGCATGAGGCAGCGGGAATGGAATCATCGACCATTGCAGATCATGTCGGAGATCCCGGCCAAGAGGAACCTTCCACAGCCTCAACAACCCCGAGTAGTTACCCAGGAAGACCATGCTTATCAGCCAATACCTGAACAAGGGTTTCCTTCAAGGTCTCGGACTCCTTCTCCAGGTGGGGCAAAAGGTGTGCGACCTTGGCAAGGTCTCCTTTCTTGGCCGCCGTTTCCATGTCATACGCCGTCTCTTTCAGGGAGAGTGCACTGAGGTTGGCAGCTATGCCCTTGATCGTGTGGGCCTGAAGATGAACCAGGAATGCATCCCCGCTGGCCAGGGCTTGTTTCAACCTGGCTATCTGCCGGGGAGCATCTTGAAGAAACCCCTCGATGAGGATCATGGCCAGATCCTCATCGCCCAGAAAACGGCTCATAAAATCTCCCCGATCGAATACCTGAATTAGCGGCTTTTTCTTTTCTTCATCTTCCCTGATCTGCTCCTGACTTGGTCTGCTCTTTTTCCCCCAGTCTTTAAGCACCTTGGCCAGGGCCTGTGGATTGACCGGTTTGGAAATGTAGTCGTCCATACCCGCTTCAAGGCATTTCCCCCGATCCCCGGTCATAGCCTGGGCAGTCATGGCGATAATGGGAATATGGTGATTGAGCACGGCTGATGAGGGATGGCGTATGATGCGGGTAGCTTCATATCCATCCATTTCCGGCATCTGGCAATCCATGAGCACCAGGTCATAGGGAATCGACTCAAGGGCTTTGAGTGCCTCCCGGCCATTAGCCACAGCATCGGCCCTGTACCCCAGTTTATTCAGGATAGCCAGGGCTACCTTCTGATTGGTTATATTATCCTCAGCCAGCAAGATGCGGATCTTGCGGCGGTTGTTCTCCTCAACGGTGTATTTGGTAACCAGGCTTTCTTCCTTTTGGTTACAAGGTGGATTCTTTCTCCCCAGAGCCAGGGAAAGAGCATCAAAAAACCGGGATTGTTGAACAGGCTTGGTAAGATAAGCGGCAAACCCGATCTGATCAAGCCTGGCTGCATCTCCACGTTTGCCGATCGAAGTCATCATGATCAGGATCGTTTCGCGCAGGAGAGAGTCCTGTTTGATTTTTTTTCCAAGCTCCTCGCCGCTCATCCCCGGCATTTGCATATCCAGGATAGCCATAGAGAAGGGTTTTCCCTCTTGAGCTGCCAGCCGGAGCTTTTCGAGGGCCGAATAACCGTCAACCGCTTCTTCGCACAGGCACTTTCGAGCCCGGAGCAACTCGACCAGAAGGCATCTATTGACTGGATGGTCGTCCACCACGAGAAGACGAAGCCCGCTCAGGTCGGCTATTTCCCGGTAAGGTTTTGGCTCTGTCTGCTTGTCCAGGACAATGGTAAACCAGAAAGTAGAGCCTTTCCCCTCCTCGCTGACCACACCGATCCGGCCACCCATCATCTCGCTGAGGCGCTTGGATATGGATAAGCCAAGCCCTGTTCCCCCATATTGGCGGCTGACTGAGGAATCAGCCTGGGTAAATGGTCTGAAGAGCTTTTCAATCCGCTCCCTGGCAATGCCTATCCCGGTATCACTGACCTCAAAGCGCAGGGTAGCCTTACGGTCATCCTCCTCATCGAGCTTTACCCGGATGATTATCTCGCCCTGGTGAGTAAACTTGATGGCATTTCCAGCCAGATTAATCAGAATCTGGCGCAGTCGGCCAGGGTCTCCCCGAAGGAGCGTGGGCACGTGCGGGTCGATAAGAGAAACAAATTCAAGGCCCTTTTCCTGGACTTTAAAACTCAGTATATCGCTCAGCTCATCCAGGGCAACCACCAGGTCAAAATCGATAATCTCAAGCTCCAGCCTGCTGGCCTCAATTTTGGAAAAATCGAGAATGTCATTGACGAGGGCCAGCAGCGACTCGGCACTGCTGCGTACGATATCGGCGTACTGGCGCTGCTCCGGCGAGAGATCCGTATCGAGCAAAAGCCCGGTCATACCGATTACCCCATTCATGGGAGTCCTGATCTCATGGCTCATGTTGGCTAAAAATTCACTCTTGGCCTTATTGGCTGCTTCAGCCTGGACAGCCAGGTCATTGGCCCGGTCAATCGATTCCTTAAGCAGCCAGTTGGCTGCCTCGGTCTCCTCCTTGGCCTTTCTGAGCTGCTCTTCAATTATCCTTTGTTCGGTAATATCCTCAGCCGAGCAGACAATGTATTCGACCTGTCCGGCAGCATTCAGTTTCGGTGTTTTGACAATGGATAACAGGCGTCTTTCCCCACGGCCATTGGTTACCCATTCTTCGGTGCGCATCTGCCTTTTTTCCTGGAACAGGAGGTTATTTCCGGACAGGCAGGCTTCTGCCTCATCATGAGGAAGCAGGTCATAGATATTCCGATATTCAATATCCCTGATTTCCCGGCCAAGAAAGTCCGCGCGGGCGCGATTGACCCTGCCGCAGGTTTTAGCATCCATAAGATACCATATCTGGGTTTCGATATTGTCTAACAGCATCTGGAGTTCCGCTGTCCGCAGATTGACGAGCTCTTCGGTTTTCCTTGCCTGATGATGAAGAGTTTGAAGATAGAGCATAAGCAGGAAGGTAATAAACAGCCCGGCAGGCAGAATCAGCCAGTGCCCCAGAGAACGGTGGGCTTTGAGATAAGAAGCTTTGGCTGTGCAGACTACCGACATTTTCCGGTCAGCCACAGGAAAGGTTTCTTCAAAGGATAAGTCCGGCAATGCCCGCTCTGACTGGAAAGCAGTGGAATACAGAAGGCGTTCCCGGTACGGGGCGGATAAATCAAAAAGAAGGAAATCCATGCCTTCATGAGGTGCGTGGACCAAAGCGCCTTCCAGACAGTCACTGGGCCGGAACACGCCGACAACAAATCCCAGCAGGGCTTTTCTTCGTTCTTCCAGTTGAGCGACAGGTTTTTTTGGGTCATAAACGGGGATAAAGACGAGAAAACCGAATTGATTGCCGGTTTCCTGCACCAGCCTGATTCGGGAGGTGACCGCCGGTTTTCCGGTATCACGCGCTTTTTCCAAAGCCTGGCGTGTTACCGGATCTGAGCCAAGATCATAGCCGATCATTCTCTCATTACCCTGGTAAGGCTCAAGATAATAGACCGGAAAGTACTCGTCACGAAAGGCTGCCGTGACCATCTCTCCCCGATTGTTCTTTTCCCGGAATCGGAAATGAGCAAAACCCTCCTGCTGTGCTTTTAATTCAAAGCGCTCCCGCTCCTGGCCGGTTATCCGGGGAATCCACTCAAAAGCTTGAATACCCCGGCCCTGGGCAATAACCGGCTTGATGAACCTTTCAAATTCCAGACGCATCACTACACCTTGAGACCGGTCAAAGAATCTGCGCAAGGCGTCAAGGTCCAGGAGCGCCTGACCAAGTTTCTCCCTGAGCAGGAAAATGCAGGTAGCCGCTTCTTTTTCAAAATACTCGTGAAGGTCCTTGTGGGCTGTTTTTCCGGCAGAATAGAAGAGGGCAATTGTCAGGATAAGACCGGCCAGGCCGATAAGTCCCGGCTTCCCAAACCACAGCCGGTTGGATACAATTTCCTTATTCTTTCGGACAAGACTGCCTTTGGGCAGAAGCGACCAGCCAGAGATCGCCGCCAGCAGGATGAGGCCAAGCCCCAGCAGCCAAAAGCGCGCCTGCCGGAGCGCCTGCCTGCCCTCACTGGTAATCAGAGGCGGCTGGTGTATCTTGAGGAGCAGGACCGGCTTGCCGTTCAGGTCAGGATACTCTGAATATATATCCAGGTACTCATGATATTCATTTTCCGGTTTCACCAGGTAGTAGGAGTAGCCATGGAGATTCTGGGGGATAAACTTCCGCGCTTTTTTCGGGAGCTCATGCAGGGCTGCAATGCTGAAGTCCACGCGATTCTGCCTGCCGATTAAGGTGGCCAATTGCTCGTTGAGAAATCGCCCCATAACAATAACTCCCCTGGCAGGGCCATGTCCATTACTGTCGAGAACCGGCTGTGAAACAATCAGCATCGGACCAAGGTCAGTCATGAGCAGGCCACTGCCTGCATCGTCTTGCGGGTGCTTTATGACAGCCATCAGCGGGTGAGAGAGGGAAAGAGGGGAGGTCAGAATAGATTTCCCGGTGATGAATGACCGCAGCTCCAGGTCATATACCCCCTGGTACCTGATATTTCCCTGGTTATCAGCAAGGCAGACCAGATTGAGATGGCCTCCCTCGTAGGTCGAGGGCATGAAGTTTTCATCGATATATTCCTGACCGCCCTCTTCGAGAAAGCTGCAGGTGTCGTCCCATATGGAATAGCCGGTAATAAACTGGCCCAGACTCTCCAACTCGCGCTGCATGGCCAGACGACACCGCTCAAGGCTTGCGCACCATTCGGTTGCCTCCATCACCTCAAATTTCGGGAAGACAATTAACCGCTGAATGCCCAGGCTCAGGAGCAAAAATAAACCAAAAGCTGCGGCAAAGCTCAAAAGTATTTTAGACTTTTCTACCAAAACCGTTTTACCTTTTTAGGAAATAGAATCTCGGATAGACTGGGGGCTCTATAATTCCATCGACATGGGCCGGGCTTTTCTTCAAGAAGAAAGGGGGGTGGAGGAAATGGAAGGGAAGAGGCTTGAAATTGATTTTTATTTCTTCTATACTAGTCCAAGTTTGATTTTTCAGGGCATATAAATTGCATGAGTTACATTAAATACTTTCTGATACTTCGCAAAGGTTAAGCAAATCAAAGCCTATATCAAAGAGCACTTTGGTGTAGACTATAGTGTTGAAGCCGTAAGGCAATCGCTCCATAAGCATGGACTGGAATTACTCCGCCCTAAACTTATCCCTGGCGATCCTCCCAGTGAGGAGGAGCAGAGAGAATTTATTGAAAAATATCACACTATGAAGTCCTCCAGCGAATCCGGAACCGTGACCTTATTTATCGATGGCATGCATTTGATTCATCAGCTCATTGCCAGTCTTTGCTGGGGAGATCCCCTTGATCCACCAGTGATGGAAACCAATACTGGTCGCAAGAGACTGAATATCTTAGGGGCATATAATCCCGACTCTCATTCACTTGTTCATCTTACGGGTGAAGAAAATTGTGATGCCAAGCGGATTATTGAGTTTTATACCCTCATCATCAATGCCTATCCCAATGCATCCAAGATCATAATCATCAGAGATAATGCTGCCTATTTACCGTGAAAATATTGGAGGACCAAGGGCAAACTCCTCCCTTCCCGTCAACCTGCCGGTTTACAGGCTGGATTGCAGCCCACGGAGAGTGGGGTTAACTCATTGATTTACCTGTGCTTGTACAGGCCAATAACCATACTTCTTCAGTGCCTTTATCCACCGAGGGGCATTGCGCTGAACAGCCATTGCCTCAGAGGCCACACATTGGTCTATGTATGGCTCTTTGTGTTTCAATATGGCCCATACCACTTCCAAAATCTTATGCCCCACTGCTACTATGGTTCGCTTGTGTCCCCGTCTTATCACAAGCCCTTTGTGTATTCGTTCTGCGCCACAGCCGAATAGTTCGCAGACAACACAATGGTTTCGATCTTCACATTTCGTATCGGTAGGGTCGCAGGCATTGCCGTTCAGACCGCGCACCAACACCTCGAGCCACCAGCGGATGGAACCAAGCAGGCCGGTGGTAATCAGACGGTCCGATTTTCCATTGAGGTCGCCGGTCCATAAATCCGTCAATGCCCTGAGTCGATAGGTTGTTCCGCCTTTCGTGAGAGCCATGGTTTCCCTCTCTTCGTTCATTCCTCCGCAGTCCGCTCGATGTCTGCTTCATCGAGCGGTTCGTCCACGGCATTGCGCAGCCAGGAAGGATCGAAGCCTACAGCCGAGGAGCCCTCGATGCGGATTCGCACTCTGGCTCCGTCAGATTTGTCGGCCAGGTTCGCGATGGCCGGGAATGCCTTGAAGACCTGTTCTCTGGTGGCTTCGAATGTCAGTGCGACCCGCTTCTTCCGACCGGCGGCATCCGTGCCCGTCGTGACAGGTCCAGTACTGGTTGCCACATCAATTCCGGCCGGGCCCTCTTGGACGCTCGGTGGAGGAACTGCGCCTGTATCGACGGGGAAAACGCCTGCGGGTTGGGCCGCCGGGGCTTCCGGGACCGCTGCCGGCATCATGAGGAAGCCGGAATCGAAATCGACTTCGTCATCGGCAATGGAGCGGCCGAGAATCACCTTGTCGCGATTTACCTGGTACCTTCCATCAGGACCAAGACCGGGACTGCTTCCACTCGCATAGGCGAAAACGCTTTCCGATACACCGCGAGCGATACCTTTACGCAGGACAGATGCGGATTCCAATCGAGGCGGCGCAATATCCCGGAAAAACGATTCAAGCACATCGGACGCCTTGATGCCCATGAGCGGCGGCTCACCCTCGCTCAAGCGTTCGCCGAGCCGCACTCGCTCGGCGATTTTCCGCGGGGTCACCGATCCGTGAATGCGCGGCGTTCCCACGCTGGTGAGAAGCTCCATGATCCGCTCGTGCACGCCAGTTGCCTGAAGCGGTCGACCGCCCCTTTCCACTTTCTCTATTTCCAGTTCGCCATCCTGAACCCGAGGCAACCACGCGGCCGTGTAAAGCTCCCGGAAGCATGACTCGGCGGCGGCCTGCTCGGTGCGTTTCCTCTCCTGGAGTTGATCAAGCTGGTCCTTGGTGAGCCGAAGTTGCTGCTTCTTGGCTTCCACAAGGTCGATGGCCAAGAGATACCGGACAGCGCGCCGCAGTGCCTCAATCTGTTTCTTCTCGGGTATCGCGAGTCCCAGCCCGTTGCGGAATCGCCGGGGACGATCCCCGTATTTGGTCAGGTACTCCTTGGCCTGGCGTTCCTGTTCCGCCTTGCCCTCGGCAGCGAATTCAAGCGGCAGGTAGGCGACGAGAAAGCGTGGGTCCTCATCGGGGATGTCTTGGCTCTTCGCCGGCCAGACGATGGCTGTGTGGTGTCCGGCCAGGCGGGTATCCAGCATTTCCTTGATCTGGCTTCGGACCGGGCCGAGACCGTGAGCCTGGGAATCCTCGCGGGCAACGGTCTGCTCCGCGTCCTCGATCAACTTGGTAACATTCGGGTCCTTCTTGAAGCAGTAGCGGACGCCGTCGTAATGCAGGTACAGGCATGTGTTGCGAAGCTCGGACAAGACTGCGGTGGCCGTGATGTTGTCGAGATCCGGACCGACGCAGGCCGCAAGCAGTTCGTTTTCCGTAACGCCGGGCGGCAGTGTCTCGTCGCTGCCCGAGCCCTCACGCCTCAATCCGCCAAACGAATACAGAAGGATGGCCGTGGCGATGCGCGTGGCGGGTTTCACACTGGCAAGCGCGGGGGTCTCGCGCGACATCCGGTCGTCGATGCGTTTTGCCCGGGCGTTCGGACCGTCGATGTCCGCCGTGATGACCGGGTCGTAGTCGTTCTGTACCCCAAGCTCTTTGAGCATCTTCACTCGGACATCCACGTCCTTCACCGGCACGTCTCCGGGCCCGAGAAGCGCCTTGGCCCCGCCGTTCTTCTTGAGGGAATGCATGCAGGAGGCAAGGAACCGCAGCGCGCCGCGTGTCCTCTGGAAGGCATCCACCGCGGTCCAGCGTTCCCTCATGATGTCGATGAGCGCGGGATGGAATGGATATGCCGCCCGCATCCGATCACGCAGCAGACGGCCTTCCTCCTCGGCCTGCTGGCGCTCGGAGGGGGTTTCGGCATGGGCCCGCCGCATGCCGGTCACGACGTCCTGATATGCCGTGGAAACTTCAGTTGCTGAGGAAGCGTCGGGAGCGCCGCCCAACAGACGCCGCTGAAGGATCGGAAGGACCTCATCCCCCGAGACAGGTTCCCTGAGTTGGTCCACCCGAGATGCGAGCTTGTCGATCTCGGCAAGCAGCCCGACATTGCCCAGGGCCTCCCTGGCGCTCCAGGTGAGGGAATAGACGAGCGCGGCCTTCTCGCTCCCGGCCACCTCGACGGTCAGGTTCTGGAAGAAATCCTTGGCCTGTCGCTGGAGGGTGGAATCAAGGACGCTGACCGCAGCGGAGCGCTCCATGTATTTGAGCACTTCGTCGAGGAGGATCAGAATCGACCGACCGCTTGCCCCCTTGGTAAGCAGATCGCGGATCACATCCCCGCCCGGGGCCACGCGATCCTTGTCGTGATCGGCCACCAGGGGGAAGGCCTTTTCGGGGTCGATCTGCCAGGCGATCCACCCCCACATGGTCTGAATCGTGCGGCCGTCATCCAGCGTCTTGCCGTTACGCGCGTCGAACTTCTCGCCGTCGAAAACCGCCACGGCCACATTGCCGGGCCGGGCGAATTCCTTAGCCTCCGGGATGCCGTCCAGCGCCTCTCGATTTCGCGCGGCATGGAACAGCGAAGCCAGGGTGTGCGACTTTCCACCGCCGAAAGGCACCCGGAGTTTCAATACCCGGTTGTAACCAGGCTTGCCGGAAAGGGATGCCAGCACTTCGTCCAGGAGCTTTCGCAGATCGGCCGTGAGATATGTCGCCCGGAAGAAAGCCTCCGGGTCCCGGTTGACCACGGGAACGTTGGGATCATTGGCGGCGATGGCTCCGAGATCGATGGCGAACACCGCCTCGGTCAGCGCACCCGCTTCCACGTCGGGATGGAGCTTGACCAGGTCGGTCCAGGGACGAAGTGCATGTGTGCTCACTTTTTGGCCTCCGAATTTCGAATGAGTTCAAATAGGGTTCCTTCCCTGGCGGCCAGCCGTTGGTCGATGAGCGCCCGCCAGTTGGCGACGAGTTTCTTGAGCGCAGCCCCTTCCGCCGGCGTGGTCGCCAGTGTGTGTTCCGGTCCGTCGTCCTTCCTGCCGGCCAGCGCCGTTCCGGCCAGGGTCTGGGCTACCAGTCGCAACCGTTCGCGGTCCGGCCTCGCCTCGTCGAGGAAGTCATTCAGCTTGCGGGGTTCGTTTTCCACCAGCCAGAGGATGCGGTGCAGAATGTCGATCAGCGGGGCGGACTTGCCGTCATCCTTTGGCATCCCCAGCTTTTCGTCATCACCCCGTTCGGCGAAATCGCGCAGCCGGTATTTGCCCTTCTTTTTTTCGACCAGCGCGCGGCTTCCGGACGAGAGTCCGTTCTGGCCGTCCAGCTCTACATTCTGGCCGTAGGTGAAAACGATGGCCTCGCCCGCGTCCATCTCGGCCGCCTTGTAAGCGTAGCGCCAGAGGACGTAAAACCGACTCGGGCCGTCCACCGCTGCGACCCCGCTGCCGGTAACCCCGAAGATTTTCTCAAGAAGCGTCTCCAGGACGACCCCTTCCACCTCGGCCAGGAACTTCTCGGCCGGGACCTCCTCGCCGTTTGCGTACTCCACGCGGGCAAATTTGGTGAAGGCGCGTAAGCCCGCGCCCACCGCGGCGATGACCAGGTCCGCGCCCGTGATGCCCATTTTCCAGAGCGAATCAACGCGCTCGCGGACGATCTTATCGAGCTCGGACCGTACTTCGTCCTCATAAGAGCCGGTCAATGCACCTTCACGTTTGCGGGCAACCAGAAAGATGCTGGACGCGAGCGCCGCCGTGTTTTGCGCGTTCTGACGTACTTTTCGTTCCATATCGACCGGCCAGGCCTCCACAACCACGAACCCCGCCTTCATCAAGGCATTGATGAGTGTGGACCAACCGGCAGTTGTTTTATGAGCGTATACGCAAACCAGCGGCATACCAGGACGAAGGACACGGTTGCATTCGACAAAGGCTTCCTCCATCATCTTTTCGTATGCCCGGTCGGCGAGTTCCTTCGATCCTTTGTGCCGGTACTTCGCCGCAATGGCTTCGTTCTTCTTCGGCGTCAGTTCAGAAGCGAAATGCTCCGAGTGGATGTTTCCAAGAGATCGTTTGTGCCATACAAAGAAATGATCCGCCAAGTTGGAGTAGGACCGGCTGTCGTAATAGGGAGGGTCTGTGATAATTGCATCAAAAGCATCCTCCGGCCAAGGCGATTTGAGAGCTGAACCACGGGCCACGATACCGGGGTAACCCGCCACGGCGAATTCATCGAGTGCCGCGGCAACATAGCCAATGGCGCTTGGCCAACTTCCAGAGGTATCGACAACGGGGTTGGCTTCAGCGAAATCCATAATCATTGGCATTCCAGCCGAATTAAATGTGTTCTTAATGAATTCGGGCTGCCAGGTACAGAACGAGGTGCAATAGTCTGCCAGCCGGCCGAGCGCCATGCTGAGGCAGGTTGCCATGGCCGTAGCAATATCAGCATCTCCCATCGCGTTGACCAACTCGACATGGGCTTTCCGGATTTGCCCGGCGAAACACGTCATCGCAAGAAGCTGGCGCGGTGAAAGGATGTCGCGCCAGTGAGTGAAGCCGTAATGCTGAACATCGAAAGATCGGGGATTCGGCTCAAGAGGTTCGGTGGGTACGGTCACCCCGTATGCAGCAGCAGCTTCTTCTGCACGCTTATGGAGGCTGCTATCATCCAAGGCTTGATGGGGAACGTCAGACGGTGAGAGATATGTCTTTCCGTCACTTCTCGTGCGGGTAGCGACGACGGCCATGAGACGATGCCCAAACCGCTTCGCACAACCTTCGGCCTTCACATAGTCGCTATCAGCAACAGTCCCACAAAGCGAACACGTTGCGTCACCTCCTTTTGAACCTGCCGAAGGGTTAAATCCCAACCCTGCCTCAGACCTTGCTTCAACAACCTCGAAACGAATGTCCTTGTTTTCGCGATCTCCGCAAATCTTCACGGCTACATACTTAGGATCACTCCTCTTACCGCCACTTTTCTTGCATAACCATGTCTGCCTGACCAGCGGAACAGTTGCCCCGCACGAAGGGTTTTTGCAGCGGACGGTCCGGGTCCAGAGATAGGCAACTGGCACGAGGTACCCCGGCGGTACACTTTCCCTTTCAGAAGACTGCCACAAATCGGCTTGAACCCGAGGTTTTTCACCCTTGCTGTCGGGATCGGGGATGAGCGGGTAAAGGTCGCCGATCTCGGCCTTGACCTTCTTGAGTACCCATTCGCCCCAGTAGCGGACCTCATCGGCCAAGCCGCCCCAGGTGGTTTCGCCCTTCGCGTTCTTGGGGCCGGTCATACCGCGGACATTCGGGTCGGGCTTTCCGTATTTCTGCGGATAGACCAAGGTGCAGAGTTGGATGATGTGCGCCACTGGGTTGAGGTCGAGGGCGTAGGCTTCACAACCGAAGCGCAGGGCTTCCAAAGGGATGGCCCCACCACCGGCGAACATGTCGAGCACCTTGGGACGAGGGGCGCGGCCTTCTTCGATGTCCTCGACGGTGACCTTCTTGCCGGTCTCTTCGGTCAACCGCTCGGCATGGGCTTCGAGAATATGCCGCTGGGCTTCCTTGATGACGGTAGGGTTGCCTGGATACTTGCAGAGCCGCTCGATGAACTTGGCCGCATTGGCCCTGCCCAGACTCTGCTTCTTGTTGTCAGGTCCGTTCTCCGGGATGAACCGCGACGCCGGGACAAGCGCGCCGTATACCGCTGCGCGACACGCCACCAGGGGCCGCCGCGCCCACCAGAGGTGAAGGGTCGAAATGTGCCCCTTGCGGACGGATTTCTCCCGCGACGCCTCGGCGCTGATGGCCTGTATCGGCAGGAAATCTTCTATGAGTCTGCGGTCGTTCAATTCAGCGTTCTCCACAAAGAGGTCCTTCAAGCTGACGGAGCCTGCTTTCAATCTGGATTCGTCCGGTCTGCTGGAGGTTCGGCGTGTAATGCGCCGCATAGTAGATCGTGCCTCGGCAGTTCTGTCGCCACTGACCGGCGCGGTCGTGATTGAGCACACGCTCCTGCACATTGTGCGACTCACCAACATCTAGGCACGTCCAGGTCTCGCCGTTCTTACACCAGATCACGTACACACCGGCCCTCGTCTCCAGTTGATTCGCTGAAGTAAAGGCCCCTTCGAAGTTGTAGCCATGTCGCTCAAAGCTCATAGGTCCCTCCTTTGGCGGAGTGTTCGTTCAAGACCGCCGTCCCGACCGAAGCCACGGTCAGAAAGCTTGCTCTCAATCTCATTGCCTTTTTGTTCGCGTTCATTCTGTATTCCGCTCCATGAATCACCTGTTCGCGATGGTCTCGTATGTACAAGTGCCGTCCTGCCCAATCCACACGAGAACGCTTCCGTCCGTTCTGGTCGAGAACATCCGACGGTCATGCTGATTCTGGCCAAGGCTGAACTCACGCTGAGAGTATCTGGAATCAACCTGTGTCTGACCCGATTGCTCTCCTGGGCGAGCGGTTCTCTCGGAGACGATGTTGAAGTAACGTGTGGGACCCGCGTTATCAAACCACCCGGAACAGAATCCGTTCGGGTGCCCGTGGTGTGGTGCCACAAGGATATCCACTCCAGGCCTTATGGCATTCCCTGTGATGCTGGAGCGGAACCTGGAATTGATTGCCAGAAGCCACTTCATCCCCTCCGCAGTCATGTCGCCGGTCAGGGCAATTGTGCGGCCAGCGTATTTTATGACTGAGACGTAGGAGGAGTTGTTTACATAGTCGGTGTCCGTACTTGAAATGGCGGAAATCAGATCCAAGGGAAGCCAGTAGTATTGGAAAGACATGTCTCCGCCCAGGGCTGGCTGAGAAACCACTTGATGATAGTAATCCCAGGGCCAGAAGAAATTCCGCCTGTAAGATTCCAATGGTCTGTTCTCCCGGTTCGAACTCCCTACGCGTTGCCAGTCCAAATCAGGGCGGTGAATTATGATCGACGGTTTCAGAAGCGTTCGTAGGTTCTCAATGTCGCTAATGTGGTCGGAGTGGGGATGCGTAATCATGAAATAGGCCAAATCGGCGTTTGCCCAAGGAGTGAACGCGAGTCTTCCTTGCCCCAGCACAGAGTTTGTCTGGCAGTCGCGTAGTAAACGAACAGGGGAAAAGTCCTCAGAGCTACCGCAGTCCACCAAGATGAGATAGCGGTTGGGAGTGATAAAAGCGACACACAACCCTCTACCAACATTGAAGACGGCCATCTGAAGCGTCATCTTGCCCTCCCCCGCAGTCGTGGGTTGGGATGGTAATCGTTCATGGGTAGCCTGCTTTCAATCACTTTGCAGCCTTCCATCCCCATTTGCCATCATCGGTAATCCAAATGTGGATGTGGCCATGTGTTTTCGTAGAAACTAAACGCTTTTGCTGCGGGTTGTTTCCACAACAGAAGTTATTATCCGAGTATCTTGTATCGGCCTTCGTTTGCGACTCTTCTTCTCGCTCACTTTTCCGTCGTTCCGAGGCAATATTCATAATCCTGGTTGCACCAGCCACGTTGAACCACTCGGTGGCAAATCCAGAGGGATGGCCGTGGTGGGGTGAAAGATAGAAGTCCACGCCCGACTTTATTGCGGAGCATAGACCCTGGCTTTGGCCGAGCAGAGCGGCCATTCCTTCCGACTCAATATCCCCCGGCAAGGCAAAGCAGTAGTTCCTATACGTTATGACGTTCACATAGGAAGTGTTGTTGACGTAAGCACTATCTGTTGCGCTGATCTCGGAGGCCTTGGCCTCGCCGAGGCAATAGGAACTTATCGCAAAACCATCGCCCCAATCGGGCTTGTCTGTATCGTTGACCGTGGAGTTGTACTTCGGGGGCATGTAGTTTTCCATGTAATGCTTCATCGCAGCACTCTGATTACTGCCACCGCTAATGACCTTCTTCCGATCCAAGTCCTTTCGGCGAAGAATCATGTACGGTTTCAACCGGTTGGTTACGTTCTCGATGTCGGCGATGTGATCAACATGCGGATGGGTGATGATCAGCATCGTCAGTTGGAAGTTCCTGTGGCGAGTCCATTCTTGTGTCGCAAGCCATTCAATCGGTGAGAAATCATCGGAGCGCCCGCAGTCTATGACGCAAAGGTAGCCGTTCGGGGACCTAACAGCGACACACAAACCGCGACCGACATCAAATACCCAAAGGTCCATGCTCATGCGCCACCCCTTCCTCGAGTGGTCTGATCCGCTCTCTGGGGATTTGTGAGAAAAGACGTCCAAGCCGATTCGGCGTAGCGGATAGCGGCGATTCGAGTTGCCCCAGGCAGAACGAAGATGCGACCAACAATTGCTGCCAACCCCAGGCCAAGGCTCAATATGGTGAGGATGAGAAGGGTTTTGCCTCCGCGCGTATGCCAGAAAAGGCCGGTTACCCCGCCGGAGAGTAAGGAGTTCAATAACAAAAGCCACCAGCTTCCCAAGAGGTTTCGTAGGAAACCATATTCGGCGTTGTGCGCAGACCAAAGGCCGTTATGGTCGTGTTGCCGTATGTGCTGCCGAACGAGTCGAAACGCATCTTGGACTTGATGAAGATCATTGGTCCAACTGGCTTCAGTTGCCCCGTTAATCCCCAATGTGGTTGCGAGGCTACTTCGTAACCGTGACTTTGTCTCTGCAGAGAACGTGGAGTCGGCGTCACCAAGAACCGTTGCGGACGGCGGACCTCCCCATGAGGCCCATAATCCGTTTTCAATTCGCCGCCCAAGACCACGAACCACAAAAGAAAACGCATAGAGCAGAGCAAGGAAGATGAGAGCAGCCGCCGAAGTTGTCAGTAATGTCGACGCGAAGGCCTGTACAACCGCCACAACGACCAACACCCACGGTGACGCAATCACCAGGGCAGGCGCGAATCGAGCTCTCAATTCATAGGCGTCAACAGCTACCATTGGCTTTCTCTATTTCGTTTCGTCCTCATTCGTTCCTCATTGCCGCCTGATTCACCGCATCCGCCGGTATTTCATAGAACCTCGCAGCCACGATCTCCCTCTTGGCGTGGTCGAGCTTGGCAACGGGATTGTGGATGCGCACAAGTTCAGGCGAATCGCCCAGGGGTCCCCAGACCACATAGAGCCAGTAGGTCTCGGCCAGTTGCTGGGCCTTGTACCACTCGTTGGTGGTAAGCCTGATCGGCTGCCCCCGCAGGCGTCCTTTGACCTCGACTCTCTTGACGAAGACCTCGCCGGTGGCTTCATCGGCGATCTTGTGGGCGCGGATGTCGAACCCCAACTTCAGATGGCCGACTCGCTCGATTCGGTCTTGGGGGAAGCCCTCCGCGACCAGCGCTTCAATAACCTTGTCCTCCGCAGCGATCTCGCTCTGCCGGCGAATATTCGGATCGAGTTCGTCGGCCAGATCGGCGAGTTGGGCTTGGGTGTCGGCATCGGGAGCGAGGACAAAGGCCGTCCCCACATGCTTGACCGGCCCGGTTCTGGCAATCTCAAGCCGTTTTAAACCGTCGAGGCGTTCCTGGCGTGCGCGCTGAAGCTCATCTATATATTTCCTGGCCTCGTCTGCAGGTAGCTTGTACTCCGGTTTCGAGAAGACCTCCGCGGCAAGCAGCATGGCCCGCTCCTGGGCGCGGTCGATCCGGGCCTTGAACGACTTTTCCAGGTATTCCCGGCAAACCAGCGCGAAATGCTGCCGTTCGCTCTGACAACGGGCGCGGCACTCGAGCTGGTAGGTCGCTTTAAGAAAATCGGAGGCCCCTTGCGTGGGAGCCGGTTCGATCTTCTGCGGCGGATGCGGATGCGCCGCAAGGTTGAGGAGGATGTCGCTCGGGATGACCTCGTAATGCCCGCGCTCCTCCCGAACGGCCACAAGCTCGCCATAGAGCGGCACGTCGTTTCCCTTCGAATCCTTGCCACGAATCGATATCTCAAAAAGGTGGATACGATAGGGTTCTCTGCACAGAGGATCGACGAAGAAACCGGTCCCGCCGATCATCCCCGCCAGCCGCTCGTTGAGTTTCTCATCCACCGCCGCATAGAGCGGATGCCCCGGCCCCATCAGTACAGCGTCAACGTGAGCATCCTGTTCAAGGTGGTGTTTGTGGAAGGTGATCTTTCGGTAGGACGATTCGGCTTTCCCGACCTTCTGGACGGAGCGAAGACGTTCAGAGCGAAGATCTGCAAGGACATGCTCAACGCGCCACAACCCGTCGGCCCTCGGCTCGATCCGAAGGCCCACTTCCCGAGCAGCAGCGACGAACTGCGCTTCCACATATCGAGGCATGAGCCGACGCTCTTCGACCTCGAGGTTCCGGCGCTGGAATGCTGAAAAATCCACGTGGCTGCGCGCGAGGGCAATGCCCGTGGCTTCCTCGTATTCTTTGAGCTTGGCCGGATTGATGCGGTCAATCTGATCGAGGTACTCATCGAGCCGCCTGGGATCATAGGCCGCGTCACGGAGCATGTCCGGGAGGTTTACGTCGTTCAGCGACAGCACTTCGCCGATTACATCGAAAACACGGCCTTCGAGGGCCTCGTTCATCTGGTCCAGCTTTTCCAGAAGGCGGTGGAGAATCCGGCCTTCAACGATGGGCTGGCCGTCTTCGGAGTCCGTGGCCACGAAGTTGAAAGCGTAAACGTCCCGGTCCTGACCGATGCGATGAATACGGCCCAGGCGCTGTTCCAGCCGGGTCGGGTTCCAGGGCATGTCGTAATTGATCATTAGGTGGCAGAATTGGAGATTGATCCCTTCGCCGGCGGCCTCCGTTGCGATGCATACCTGCGCCCCGGTTCTGAAAACCTCCTGAGCTCGCTTACGTTCATGGGGGTTCATGCCGCCGTGGATTTCGCAGGTACTGAAACCCCATCGTTCAAGATGATCGCGCACGTAGCCGAGGGTATCCCGGTGTTCCGTGAAGATCAGGAGCTTTCCCCGGCCATCCTTCAGGTCCATGAACTGCGCCTCGCCGAGGCACTTCTTCAATGCGGCCAGTTTGGAATCGTTCGCGTTTTCACGAACCCTTCGCGCCTGCTCGACGAGTTCCTTGAGGGCGGAGATTTCCGCGCGCAACTGTTCAAGTTCCAGCGCGGCCGTGTACTCATCGACCAATTGATCACGTACCGCATCGTCGAGATCGTCTTCATCCTGCTCGGCATCCGGCAGGCGACCCTGCAAAGCGGCCAATCGCTTGGCGCGCTGGGCCGGAGTAAGCCCCTCAAGCTCCTCCAGGAGATCCTCCTGCTTTTTCAACCGCCGCTTGATCGACTCGTGAATGGCGCATGTGGAGCTCACCAACCTGCGTTGCAGGACAGTTCGGGTCAGCGCTGCGGAGGAACGTCTTTGCCCGGTCTGCTGCGGGATAAACTCGTTGATGTAAGCGGTAACGCTCTTGTAAAGGATGTACTCGTCGTTGTTCAGGCAGAAAGTGACGGTGTTGGTATGCCGGTCCGGGAAGAGCCGTTTTCCATTCGCGTCCTTAAGATCTTCTTTCAGCCTCCGGAGAGACCACGGCGAATCCTTACCGAGGCGGAAAACGTCTTTGCGGATTGCTGTGGCCTGTTTCCCGAGGCGGTGTGGTTCCGGAAACAGGTCCGGATCAATGAGCCGAAGGAAATGAGCGAACTTGTCTTCATCCCCATGGTGGGGCGTGGCAGTCAGGAGGAGGACGTGGTCCGCCTGAGATGTGAGACGCGACGCCAGATCATAGCGCTTCGTTGTCGCAACCTTGGATTCTCGATTCTGTCCGCCTGAGGCTGTCCTGGCCGAACACTTGTGGGCCTCGTCGATGATGACGAGGTCCCACCGCTGTTGCCAGACGCGCTCGCGCACGTCATCTTGCTTGGCGTAGTCAATGGAAGCGATGATCTGTGAAGACCTCTGCCATGGATTGGTCAATTGCTGTTGGTCGACAGCGGAAAAGATGATGTCGAAAGGCTCGCCGAACCAGCGGAGCATCTCGTCCTGCCACTGTATGGTGAGCGGGGCGGGGCACAGGATAAGAATGCGCTCAATCGCCTCGCGAAGTTTCAGCTCCTTTACCAGAAGCCCGGCCATGATCGTCTTGCCGGCTCCAGGATCATCCGCCAGCAGAAACCGCAACCTGGGCTGCGGAAGCATCGCTTGGTACACTGCTTCGATCTGATGTGGCAGGGTGCGGATGCCTGAAAGACTTACGGCAAACTGCTGGTCATGCGCGTAAGCCAGACGGACTCGGGCCGACTCGATCAGGAGTCGAAGCTTCTCGGCGTCCACAGGAGTTTCTACTTTGGCTTCGTCAGGCTCCTTTCCAAGGACAGCCACGACCTCTTCCGCGGAGATGACGGCCTCTTCCAATGAGCCGTCGGGAAGACGAACGCGACACTCATAGCCTGCCGAATCATCAGAACCGAGCGGTCGCGCATCTTCCAGGACCACGGGAACATCGAAATGTCCGGGAAGGGATATCCGCTGCCCTATCTGAGATGTGAGCAGACTGCTACTCATTCCCGCCCCTCTTCCGTGAACGTGTCTTTGCTGTTGAGCGATTCGTCTGGGTTTTCGAGGAGGGTCGGCTTTGGACGGAACTTGGAGTCTTCTCTCGCTCGTTGTCTTGGCGCACCCACTCGTCTATTTCGGATAGCTTGAAACGAAAGAGCCGTCCCACACGGTGAGCAGGGAGCCCCCGTTCATCGATCCATCTATAAACCGAGTCCTTGGCCACCCCAAGGTGGGCGGCCACATCGTCGACGCCAACCCAGCGTTCTTCAGCGGCCATTTCAATCCTCTCGTCAGGTGTCAGAATCACTGCCTATGTATGCCAACCAAACCAGACACAAGTATACGAAACATGTCCATTCCAGTCAAGGACAAACTGCTGGAATACCGGGAATCTGCTGCGTACATGGCTCCAGATGGCACCAGCTACCGGGGCTTCAGCGCCAGATTCCGCCGGTTAGCTCCTTGACGCTCCCGGTCCAGCGATCCCCCACCACATAGAGCCAGGCCGGGAGCACGGTTCCGTTTATCCAGACGGGTACCAGGACGCGGCGGTAGAGGCAGGGACCGCCGGGGTGAAACCCCTCCAGCCGGTCGATGGCCGGGAGGCGGATCACGGGATCGTCGAAGGCAAGAAGCTCCCCGTACATGGGGCCCCAGGCCGCGCCTGTGCCCTTCTTCGGGAGCCGGTCGGGGGTTGGCTCGGGATTGGACATGCGGGCCGTCACGTGCGCTTGTGTGGCCACGTCGGCGAGCGGGTTGGTGGTCCCGACGGCAAGGATGTCCTCCTCCGGGACCTCCAGGACCGGAATGCCGGAGGATGTCTCGAAGAGGCGGCCGCGGACCACGGCGTCCTCCACCGCCAGGACTCCCCGGCAGAAGCGGTCGTGGTTCCAGAAACCGCGCTTCAGGGTGCCGTAGACGAAGAGTCTCGGCATTCCGTTTGTGTTCGGCTTCAAGGGTTCTGTTGGGTTCATTGCCTGGTTCATGGGGTTCATTGGAGTGTCTGTCATGGCTCCGCGCCCTTTCTCTCCTGGGCGACGAACTCGAAGGGCTCCACCGAGTACGCGGCCAGGTCCTCGCGCCGGAACACCACCAGGCTCATGGGCGGGACCGCAATCTCACGCCAGCCTTTTTCCTCCGCCAGCACGACGTCGAGGTATGCCGGGTCCGAGGCGTAAAGGACGGCCTTGCGGCGGGGATGCCAGCGCAGTTCCAGCGGCCTGTTCCCCTTGAGTACGAAAATGGTGCCCGGATCGGTCCGGCAGGCGATGACGGCGGTGATCTGCCCACGGCAGCGCCGGAGGCAGGCTTTGAACCGCTCGATATCCATGGCCCCGTCCCGGGCTGCGTTCGCGGCCAGGCGGAACAGAATCTCGCTGTCCACCTCGGCGAAGCGCCGCAGCGATTCAGAGAGTGCCAATTTAGCAAAGGTCACCTTTTTTATTAGGACGCACCTAATCCTTTGGAATTTAGACTCAAGCCTCTTAAGTCTAAAGTGGTAGCTAACAGTTTGTCGAAGAGAAAAACTCAATAGTTGATATCAGCTCCGCTTATGACAGGGTTTGATGCTGATTTATAAGTTTGGTTTCCCACTTTAGTTATTAATGGCGTGAGTGTACCTCCTTTTTGCAGGGCAAGTGGGTTTTTATTAAATTCTGACACTGAGTACCTTGTTACTCATACCGCAACTGACTCTTATACTTGAGAAGTAATTCTAATACATGGATATTCAATATTATCAATGGGGGAGGTGATAATAACCATCACCCCACCCCCCTTGAAAACCCTGCCATTTTCTCCCACCCGGCCTTTTTTCTAAATTAACGGTGTAGTTATAATCCATTGATATATCTATTTTTAATAAGCTTCATTCCATCCCTTCGAACCATAGCTATAACCCAAAAAAGCACCATATTTTTCCCTTGACAAAAGCTTGTGAAAGGGGTATTTTGTGAGCAAGTGCAGCAAAGTGGGACAATGTGGGAAATGTTGGAGATGAAGAGAAGGTGTTCATCGGAAGGTACGAACACAGCCTTGACAGCAAGGGAAGAATAAGCGTTCCAGCCAAAATTCGTGACACTCTCCGGGAGGATTACAAGGACGAGCGGCTCATTCTGACCTGCTACGAACATTACCTGGTGGCATATCCTGTCCAGGAGTGGCTTCAGATCGGTCAGAAAATCCGTCAGGCCCCGAACATGGAGCAGGGGGTAAGTGACTTTATGCGGATTCTCTTCTCCAATGCTTCCGAAGTGAGCTTTGACCGTCAGGGAAGGATCCTGATCCCACCTCAGATGCGGGCAAAAGCGGCTATCGATAAAGATGTGGTCATGGTCGGGGTGATGAACAAAATTGAAATCTGGGCTCAAGACAAGTGGCTTGAGTATGAGAACACGGTTCAACTGGATCGGGCACGGTTGGCCAGCTTCGGTATTTAAAAAACAAATGTACATTCACCAGCCCGTGTTGTTAAAGGAAGTTCTCGATTTTCTTCAGTGTGCTGACGGGATGGTTTACGTCGATGGCACAACAGGTGAAGGAGGGCACGCAGAGCAGATTCTGGAGAGAAGTTCTCCCACCGGCAGGTTGATCGGGATCGATCTTGATGAGCATATCCTGCGCAAGGCAGCCGAGCGGCTTGAGAGATTTGGCTCAAGGGTCCGGCTTATCCGGAATAATTTCAAAAATATCAGAGACATCCTGAACGGCCTTGGAGTTTCTCGGGTTGACGGAATTCTCCTCGATCTTGGATTTTCCAGTTTCCATCTGGAAAGCCGGGATCGGGGCTTCAGTTTTCAACAAGATGCACCCCTGGACATGCGCCTTGACCAGAGCAATCCCCTGACCGCAGCGGCGATTGTCAACCGGTCTGGCGAAGCGGAGCTGGCCGATATCATCCGGCAGTACGGCGAAGAGAGGTGGAGCCGGAGAATCGCCCGGGCGATCGTACTGTATCGGCAAAAAGCTCCCATTTCCACGACCGGGCAACTGGCGGAAATTGTAAGATCAGCCATTCCAGCACGGTTTCGCTCCGGGAAAATAGATGCTGCTACCAGAACCTTTCAGGCGCTGCGTATTGCGGTCAACCAGGAGCTTGAGAGACTGGATCAGGCTATCAGGGATGCTGTTGATTTTCTCAGGCCGGGAGCACGGATATGTGTCATATCTTTCCATTCGCTGGAGGACCGGATTGTCAAGAGGAGCTTTCGAAGTCTTGCCCGCAGCCAGGAGCCTCCATCCCTGGACAGGATAGGTGGATTGCCGCTGAGTCCGGTGTCCCCGGTGGGGCCGGTGCTCAGGGTATTGACTCAAAAGCCCATTGTACCCACGGAAGAAGAGATCCGGGCCAATATACGAGCGCGAAGCGCAAAACTCAGAGTGGCTGAAAAATGGTAGCCGGTAAGGGATTGCAGAACCAGACTCCCCATCGGGAATTATCGCCCCATGCTCTGCGCAGGCTTGCGGGAAATGTTGTCGTGATTATCCTCATGGTTCTTGTGGGTTTGTTTCTTGTCTGGCGGCCGATTCAGGCGGCGCGGATAGTCAGGGATATTGAGCGGTTAAATGGACTGAAGGCTGAACTGATTGAAATAAATGCCCGCTTGAAACTGGAGAGGGCGACCCTGACCCGTCTCGACCGGGTGGAAGAGCTGGCCAGAAGGGAATATGGGTTTATCGATCCGAATAAGAGTCAGATTTTTGATGTTTTCATAAAGGATTCCACATCCTGACCTCCCCTTGCCATCCTCTCTCCCCCCAGGGGAGAAGGTTAGGGTTGGGGGATTTGCTTTCGCTGTTATTGCTCATACATTTGACGGCACCGCAGGTAAAATTCCCCTCCAGGAATTCCTCAGAGTGCAATTCAGGAGTCAGGAGTCATAAGTTAAAAGTCAGCAGGCAGGAAGCCGGGAGAAGAGAGTATTTATTCTGAATTCTGACTCCTGAATTCTGACTCCTGTTTATTGAGTTGGAGCACATAAAGAAGATGGCCGCACAGAGAAAAAGGGTGAAAAAACCGTCCAAGCCCCCTAACACCAGAGGGCGGATTATGGTTCTTCAGGCTGCCCTTATGCTGATCATGGTCCTTTTGGCTGTCCGGCTCTACCAGCTTCAGATTACTCAACACGATTTTTATGCCCGGAAAGTCCTGCCGAGAGGAAAACATGAACCTGCTCGGTCCGCAAGCTCTCGCCGGGGCGGGATCTACGACCGGCAGGGCCGTGAATTGGCCGTGAGTATCAGGCTGAGCTCAGTTTACGGCATCCCTGGACAACTGCGGGCAGAAGAGCGGGAAAACATCCGCAGGGTCTGCAATATCCTGCAGGTCGAGCCGGGCTCTTTGGAGCATAAACTGGAGTCCCGGCAGCATTTTATCTGGCTCAAGAGAAAGATTACCCCTCAGGTGGCTGATCGGCTGGAAGAGCTGAATCTTGCCGGGATCGGCTTCCGGGAGGAAAATCAGCGGTATTATCCGGCCAGGGAGCTTGCCGCCCAGGTACTTGGATTTACCGGGATGGATAATCATGGGCTTGAAGGAGCTGAGCTTTACTACGATCAGGCGCTTTCCGAAGCCGGGCTGAATGAGGGTGGTGCACTTGCCGCGATATCCGCTCCGGGAGCGGATATCGGGAATCTGCCCAAACCCGCTGGAGCATGCAACATCCTTTTAACCATCGACAAGGTTATTCAGTATCAGACGGAAAAAGAGCTGATTGCGGCCTGCACAGCCGCACAGGCAAAGGCCGGTACAGCCATTGTCATGGAAGTGAAAAGCGGCCATGTACTGGCCATGGCCAACTGGCCGCAGTTCAATCCCAACAGCTTTTCAAAATACCCCGTCAGGTTCCGGCGAAACCGCTGTCTTACCGATGCCTTTGAGCCGGGATCGATTTTTAAGATTTTTCTGGCGGCTGCCGCTCTGGAGACCGGAAGGGTTGGCCCGAATACTGTCATCTTTTGTGAAAACGGGGTCTTTCATATTGGTCGCCGGATGATCCGCGACACCCATAAGCACGGGATGCTGACCTTTAGTGAGGTGATCAAGATGTCCAGCAACATCGGCTCGGCCAAGGTCGGCCTGTCACTGGACAGGGAGAAGTTCTATACCACCTTGAAAGAGCTTGGATTCGGCTCTGAAACCGGCATCCGGCTGCCGGGAGAGGCCAGGGGAATTGTTCCTCCGCTCAGAAAATGGACAGACCTGACAACAGCCAATATTTCCTTTGGACATGGCATCCTGGTCACACCATTGCAGATCATCACCGCTGTCTCCTGCCTGGCCAATGAAGGCTGGTGGAGAGAGCCGGCGATTGTGCAGGGCCTGATGAACGAAGAGGGAGAAGTGTTCGATGTTCCTGACCCCGGTCCGGTCCGCAGAGTGGTTTCCCGGAACACGTGCCGGACTCTGATCGGAATGCTCGAAGGGGTAGTCAGGGATGGAACCGGCACGGCTGCTGATATTCCGGGCTACCGGGTAGCGGGAAAAACGGGGACGGCCCAGAAGGTTGACCCAGTGACCCGGCGTTATTCCCAGGAGCTTTTTAATTCTTCCTTTGTCGGCTTCTTTCCGGCCAATGCACCGCAGATAGCCATTCTGGTGACCATTGACGAGCCGATGGGGGAACACCTGGCCGGGATCGTGGCAGCGCCGGTATTTCGCAGAATCGCAAAGAGCGTCATCAGCTATTTGAATATTCCTCCGGTTCAGGAAAGAGGGACTCCTGCAGCGGATTCGCTGTTGCGTCTGGCTGACGGGGCGGCAGGATCATCGCAGAGGGGTGGTGCCGGTATCAATGGCGGTACCGGGACTATGGAAAAGGGGAGATGAGGTATGGACCTGTGGCAGCTTTTGACAGCTTTACCTGAGAAAGAGGTCAGGGGAGAATCGGCGAATCCTGCCGTGACCGGAGTTACGCAGGATTCCCGGTGCGTTGAGCCCGGGTTTGTGTTCGTGTGCATCAGCGGCTATTGTACGGATGGGCATAACTACATCGAGGATGCAGTCCAGCGGGGAGCGGTGGCAGTGATTGTAGAGAAAGACCTTGCATGGGCAGAGGCAAAGGCAAAGGAGACCACAGAGACACAAAGACACAGAGATACCCGGAGAAAAGCACAGACACCGGATGCGGCAGGCTCTGCGGTCCTGATCAGGGTGAGGAACGGGAGGGAAGCCCTGGCGCTCCTGTCTGCGGCATTCTACCGGCACCCATCGGCCAGCATGAGAGTCATCGGCATCACCGGCACGAATGGGAAGACCACCACCAGCTTTCTGACGACTTCGATCCTTGAGGCGGCAGGTCATGCGGTCGGCCTGACCAACACCCTCATCTGCCGGATCAAAGGCCAGGAGAGGGAGGCGGACAGAACCACTCCCGAATCCGTGGACCTGCAAAGGACCCTCCGGCAGATGGTGGATCAGGGCTGCCAGTATGCTGTAGTCGAGGTATCGTCGCACTCGCTGGTTTTAAACCGGGTTCTGGGCTGTGAATTCGATGTCGGGGTGTTGACCAATATCACCGGCGATCATCTGGATTTTCACCTGACTTTCGACGAATACCGCAAGGCCAAGCTGAAGCTGTTCACCGGCCTTGCCCAGGGTGAAAAGCGGCCAAAGGCTGCGGTGCTGAATCTGGATGATCCAAGCTTTGGGATTGTTCGGGAGAGCACAGGGGTAGAGGTACTTTCATACAGCCAGACTGAAAAAGCCTCGATCTGGGCCGAGCGGATCGATGCCTCGCGGTCAGGGCTGCGCTTTGTGGTCCACACCCCTGCCGGGACTGTGGAAATCCAGAGTCCTCTGATCGGGCTGCACAATGTATCCAATATCCTGGCAGCCATCGGCGCGGGAGTGGCGGAAGGGATAAGCCTCGATCACATTCAGGAGGGAATCGGACGGGTTCTTCCGGTGCCGGGGCGGTTTGAGACCATCGACTGCGGGCAGGACTTCTGGGTGGTGGTGGATTTTGCCCATACGGCCGATGCCCTGCAGAACCTGCTGCAAACAGCAAGGCTGCTTGAACCCCGCAGAATCATGACCGTTTTTGGCTGCGGCGGCGACCGGGACCAGAGCAAACGCTTTCCCATGGGCCAGGTAGTGGCCAGACTCAGCGACCGCTTCATTATCACCAATGACAATTCCCGCAGCGAGGACCCTGCGGCCATTGCCCGCACGGTCGAGGAGGGGGTGAAGTCGGTGATCGGCTGTCGGCAGGCCGGGGCAGCGGAGAAATACGAAGTGATTCTCGACCGTCGCCAGGCTATCGAAAAGGCCCTCCTGTGGGCTGAGGCGGGTGACATGGTCCTCATCGCAGGCAAGGGACATGAGCAGTATCAAATTATCGGATCGTGCTGTATTCCTTTTGATGACCGGCAGGTAGCCAGGCAGATTCTCACCGGCCTGGTTCAAGCCGCAGAACGCGGAGGGGGGAAATGATCGAGTTGGCCAGAAAGACTAGTCTGACAATTGATGATATCCTTACAGCTACTGGTGCAGATTTGTGGATGGGCAGTAGATCCGCAACATTTTCCGGCGTATCAATCGATTCCCGGACCATCGGGCCGCAGGAGCTCTTCTGGACCCTGAAGGGGGATCGGTTCGACAGCCATGCTTTTGTCAATGAAGTTATCGGCAGGGGAGCTGCGGGGGCAGTGGTTGGCCCGGAGTTTACCCCGGCAGCGGAGGACTGGCCGCAGGGGAAATTCCTGATCCGGGTAAAGGACCGGCTTTTGGCCCTGCAGGAGACAGCCCGCCACCTTCGTCAGCAGTATCCGGTGCCGCTTGTGGCCATAACCGGAAGCAATGGCAAGACCACGACCAAGGAAATGATCGCCTCGATCATGACCTGCAAGGGAAAGGTATTGAAAACCGAGGGGAACCGCAATAATCTCATTGGCCTGCCTCTGACCCTGTGCGGCCTTTCGGATGAAGTCAAGGCAGTGGTCCTGGAGCTGGGGATGAATGCCTTTGGAGAGATCCGGAGCCTCACCAGGATCTGCCAGCCCGATGTCGGGCTGATCACCAATATCGGTCCGGCCCATATCGAATTTTTCGGCTCACTGGAGAAGATCAGCCAGGCCAAGGGAGAATTATATGACGAGATGAAGCCCGAAGCCGTGGCCGTCATCAACCTGGATGACCCGTACTGCCTGAAACTGGCCAGCAGGCGCAGCCGGATAATCACCTTCGGTCTCAGAGAGGGCGCAGACCTTCGCGGAGAGAATATCCGGCAGGAGGAGACTAAAACCTCGTTTGTGCTCCGCACGGGCGCAGAGAAGGTGGATATCACCATCCCCCTGGTCGGGCGGGTCAATGTATATAACGCCCTGGCCGCGGCTGCGGCGGCGCGGGCCCTGCGGATTCCCCTTTCGCATATCCGGCGGGGGCTTGAGCAGGTAACGCTGCCACCCATGCGGATGATGCGGCTTTCGGGTCCCAATGGCTCGATTATTCTGAACGATGCCTATAATGCCAATCCCGCTTCCATGTGTTCGGCTATCGATACCCTCATCCAGAGCAAAAAAGGGGAGGGGAGGGCCATCCTGGTGCTGGGGGACATGCTGGAGCTTGGACCGGACGCCGAGCGGTTCCACCGTCAGGTGGGAAGGCTGGTGGCCCATAATTCGATTGACTTTCTGTTCACCTTCGGTCCGCTGGCCCACTGGATAGCCGAAGAGGCCCTGGCCAGCGGAATGGACAAAAATTGCATTTTCCCGGACTTAAACCATAACCAGATTGCTGAAACCTTAAAGACCCTGCTGGCTCCGGGGGACCGAATCCTGATCAAGGGTTCCCGGGGGGCCAGAATGGAGGGGGTCGCTTCGTTGCTGGTGGATAAATAAACTATGCTCTATCATTTGCTGTATCCGCTCCATGAGCGGTATTCCATGCTCAATGTCTTTCGCTATATTACCTTCAGGACCGCCTATGCCATACTGACCGCCCTGGTGCTCTCCTTTGTCCTGGGACCGCGGCTGATCGAGTGGCTCCGGGAGCTTCGGGTCGGGGAAACAATCCGTGAGCTGGGGCCGCAGCGGCATCAGGTCAAGGCAGGCACACCGACCATGGGCGGCATCCTGATCCTCCTTGCCCTGATCGTTCCCACCCTCCTCTGGTCGGATCTGACCAACCGGTATGTCTGGGTGGTTCTCCTGGCTACCATCTCCTTCGGCCTGATCGGTTTTGCGGATGACTATCTGAAGCTGCGCAAAAAGAAGGGCCTGTCCATGCGGACAAAGTTTGGCCTGCAAATTCTGCTGGCTTCGGTTATCAGCCTGTATTTATATTACTTTCCGGCCAATTCATACACCACCGAGCTGACGGTGCCCTTTTTGAAGAACTTCCGGCCAAACCTCTACTGGTTCTACCTTCCTTTTGCTGTCGCGGTGATTGTCGGAACCTGCAACGGCGTCAATCTGACCGACGGACTGGACGGGCTGGCCATCGGCCCCCTCATCATTTCGGCCATGGCCTTTATGGGCATCAGCTATCTGGCCGGGCATGCGACCTTCGCCAATTACCTGATGATCATCAATGTCAAGGGAGCAGGCGAGTTGACCATCTTCTGCGGAACAATGGTCGGTGCGGGCCTTGGCTTTCTGTGGTTCAATTCCTATCCCGCCCAGGTATTCATGGGCGATACCGGCTCTCTGTCGCTGGGTGCGGCCCTGGGAACTGTAGCTCTTATCACCAAGCATGAGCTGCTGCTGACCATTGTCGGCGGCCTGTTCGTTATTGAAACGGTATCGGTGATTATTCAGGTCTGCTCCTTCCGGCTTCGGGGACGGAGGGTCTTTAATATGGCCCCCATTCACCACCACTATGAGCTGAAAGGGTGGGCTGAGCCCAAGGTCATCGTGCGGTTCTGGATCATCTCCATTATCCTGGCCCTGATAAGCCTGAGCACGCTGAAATTGAGGTAAGGAAAGGCAAAGACAAAGGCAAAAGAAAATTAACCACGAAACACACGAAACACACGAAAGTATTTTTTTCGTGTATTTCGTGTGTTTCGTGGTTCAAATATTTTTTAAAGGAAAATCCATATGCATATCTCAGAATTCAAGGGGAAGAGGGTCTTAATCGTCGGTATGGCCAAAACGGGAGTGGCCCTGGCAAAGCTCCTGGCTGAACAGGGGGCTCTGGTCACGATCAACGATATCCGGCCGGAAGCTGAATTCTCCGCTGTTTTGAGTGAATTGCAGGGGCTTTCATATCGGGCTGAATTCGGGACGCACCGGGTCGAGACGTTCCTTGACCAGGACCTTATCCTGGTCAGTCCGGGAGTGCCAATCCGGCAGCAGGCTTTTGAGGAGGCGAGATCGCACAATATTCCCATTTCCAATGATCTGGAGCTGGCCTTTATGCTCACTCGCGCTCCCTTCCTGGCCATTGCCGGAACCAATGGGAAAACCACGACCACAACCCTTTTGGGTGATATCTTCACCCGCGCAGGCCGCAACATCATCCTCGGCGGCAATATCGGCACCCCCCTCTCTCCCCTGGTCTGCGAGCAGCCGGAGGCGGAGTTTATCATTGCCGAGGTGAGCAGCTTTCAACTGGAGGTCATTCACCGCTTCCGTCCGCGGGTGGGAATCATGCTCAATATCACTCCCGACCACCTGGACCGCTATGCATCCTGGGACGAATATGTCCAGGCCAAGGCCCGGCTGTTCGCCAATCAGACAGCCGAAGATTTCGCCCTGATCAATGCCAGGGATGCAGCCACGCCTCAACTCCTTGCGATGCGCCAGGGATCGGGGAAGCTGCTCTTTTTCCGGACCGATGCCCCGGTTGACGAAGGCGTGATGATCCGGGGAACGGATGTCGTGGCCCGGCTCGATGGACGGGAAGAGCACATCTGCTCGCTTGGCCGGATGAAGCTTTCCGGCGGGCACAACCGGGAAAACGTCCTGACCGCTGCCCTGACTGCCTGGCTCTGCCGGATCGACCAGGCCGCTATCCAGCACAGCATCGATGAGTTTACCGGGCTTTCCCACCGGATTGAATTTGTCGCTGAAATCAGGGGAGTGCGGTTCATCGACGATTCCAAAGGGACCAATGTGGATGCCGTGGTCCGGGCCATCGAGAGTATCACCGGGCCGATCTGGCTGATTCTGGGAGGCAGGGACAAGGAGAATGATTACCATCCCCTGATCCCCCTGGTCAGGGACCGCGTCAGGGGCATTCTGGCTATCGGCGAATCCAGGGAAAAGGTGGATCGGTTTTTCCGGCAGATCGTTCCGGTTTATTGTTTCGATTCTTTCAAGGGAGCGGTGCAGCAGGGTTTTTCCCTGGCTGCTCCGGGAGACACGGTGCTGTTGTCTCCGGCCTGCGCCAGTTTCGATATGTTTCAAAGCTATGCCCATCGCGGGCAGGTTTTCAAACAGCTTGTTCAGGAGCTCAAGGATGCCGAGGGCTAGGAACTACGATCAGATTCTCTTTCTAACGGTGGTGATGCTCATCGGCCTGGGGCTGGTCATGGTGTACAGTTCAAGCGCACTGGTGGCCGAGGGTTCCCGCTACCAGGTGTCGCCCTTTTACTTCCTGAAGAAACAGGCCCTGTATGCCGGGCTGGCCATGCTGGTTCTCTTTTGCACGATGTCTGTTCCCTATGGCTGGTGGCGTACCTGGACCTATGTGATCCTTCTGTCGTCGCTCATCCTGCTGATGCTGGTCTTCCTTCCCGCTCTGGGAAGACAGTCCGGCGGAGCCATGCGGTGGCTGAATCTTGCCGGTATCACCTTTCAACCGGCTGAGATTGCCAAATTTGCCCTGATGCTGTATCTGGCGCATTTTCTGACCAAAAAGGCGGAAGCAATCGGAAATATGAAGGCCATATTTCTGCCGCTGTGCATTGTCCTTGGCTTTTCGCTTCTCCTGATTGTGAAGCAGCCGGACCTTGGCACCAGTGTGCTGGTTATGGCCGTAGCCTTTGCCCTGATCTTTGCCGCAGGAGCCAGAAAAAGCCACCTTTTCGGGCTGGGCCTGCTATTTCTGACAGTTCTGGCGGGACGGATTTACCTGATCGATTATCAATGGCGAAGAATCGTGACCTTCCTGGACCCCTGGAAAGACCCGAAAAAGGGAGGATATCAGATAATTCAATCCTTATGTGCCCTGGGCACCGGAGGGTGGTTTGGTCTGGGTCTGGGACAGGGAATCCAAAAGCGGGGGTATCTTCCCGAAGCGCATACGGATTTCATTTTTTCCGTTATTGGCGAGGAGCTTGGCCTGATCGGTGCACTGGCTGTTCTGGTCCTGTTCGGGGTGTTCATCTGGCGGGGATTCAGGATCAGCCGCCAGAGCAAGGACCCCTTTGCCTGTTACCTGGCCCTGGGAGTCACCTGTCTGATCGGCCTGCAGGCGCTGATTAATGTCGGCGTAGCCGCAGGAGTATTACCAACCAAGGGGCTGCCCCTGCCATTTGTCAGTTACGGCGGCTCTTCCCTGGTGGTGAATGCTGTAGCTGCGGGAATTTTACTGAATATCTCTCAACATGCGTAAGATGCATCGAAAGCCGAAAAGGCCGGACTCACCTGATCTTCTTTTCGGCATATTGGCTGGAAAAGTTCGATGATGGAAATGAAAAATTTTGATTATAGCGAATTTACGGAAGAAAAACGATGAACATCATCCTGGCTGGCGGAGGAACAGGCGGGCATCTGTATCCCGGAGTGGCTATTGCCCAGGAGTTTCGGAGGCAGAGGCCGGATTCCCAGATTCTGTTTTGCATAACCAGGCGAAAGATCGACCAGCAGATTATTTCCGAAGAAGGATGGAGATACAGTACACTGCCGGTCGAAAGTTTCCGGGGTGTTTCCTGGCGTACCGTGCGGGCTTTGGGGGGTCTTGCCTGGAGCATCCGGCAGGCAGGCCGTCTGGTGCAGAGCTTTCATCCATTGCTGATCATCGGCCTTGGGGCGTACCCTTCGGTTCCGATGATCGTGGCCGGAAAATGGCACAGGGTTCCGCTCGTCATCCAGGAGCAGAACATTTTTCCCGGAGGAGCGAATAAGATGCTGGCCAGATGGGCTGAGCGGGTGTTTATCTCATTTGCGGGTACGGAAAAGTATTTTCCTTCCGTGCCCGACGAGAGAATCATCCTGACCGGAAACCCTGTCCGCCAGGCAGCAGCCGGGAGTGAGGGTGAGAGTAACAGCAGTTTTCGGTCACTGCTTGGCCTGGAAGAAGGGAAATTCACCCTGCTGATCTTTGGCGGGAGCAAAGGTGCGCACAGGATCAACGAGGCGGTGCTGGAAGGGCTGGCCGGCCTTCCCAAGGGGCTTGGTGAGAAGCTTCAGATCATCCACCAGACCGGGCAGGAGGATTTTTACCGTGTGCAGCAGCACTATCAGGAACTTCCGGTCAGGGCAACAGCCCTGCCCTTCATCTACCGGATGATGGAAGCCTATCAGTCGGCGGACCTGGTAGTCTGCCGGGCCGGGGCCACCACCGTGGCCGAGATCACCCTGATGGGCAAAGCGGCCATCATGATCCCCTATCCGTATGCGGTTAACGATCATCAGGCCATGAACGCCGCAGAGCTCCAGAAAGTGGGTGCTGCGGAAATGATTCTGGAACGGGATCTTACGGGTGCCGGTTTGTGGGCCAGGATACAGACATTGATGGAGCATCCCCAGATGCTGGCCAAAATGCAGGAAGAGTCAAAACGGCTGGGGAAGCCGGAGGCGGCATCGAGGATCGTGCAGGAATGCCTGAAGGTAGTTGGAGAGAAGTCAGGAGTCAGGAGCCAGGAGCCAGAATAAAAGAGTAAGGGCAAAGAATTATGCACTGGAAGATCAACCACATACATTTTATCGGCATTGGCGGTATCGGCATGAGCGGTCTGGCCGGGTTGCTCCACAACCTGGGCTTTCGGGTGAGCGGATCGGATATTGCCGAATCGGAAAATACCCTGCACTTGCGCAAGCTCGGCGTCGCCGTGACCATTGGCCATCATCCTGACAATATCGGCTCTGCCGATGTGGTGGTCTATTCTTCAGCCATCCGGCAGGATAACCCTGAGCTTCTGGCCGCTCGAAACTCCACTGCTCCGCTTATCCCCAGAGCGGAAATGCTGGCTGAGCTGATGCGCATGAAGTACGGCATTGCCATTGCCGGAACTCATGGGAAAACCACTACCACCTCGATGATCGCCACGGTGCTGGCCGAGGGCGGCCTTGATCCCACTGCCGTCATCGGCGGCAGGTTGGCCAGTTTTGGCAGCAATGCCTGGCTGGGGCAGGGGGATTTTCTGGTGGCCGAGGCGGATGAAAGTGACGGCTCCTTTTTGCAATTGAGCCCTGCCATTGCCGTGGTCACTACCCTGGATGAAGAGCATATGGACTATTACGGCTCACTGGATCGGTTGAAGGCCGCCTTCCTGGATTTCATCAATAAGGTGCCTTTCTACGGAACCGCAGTCATCTGCCTGGATCAGGGGAATATTCAGGCCCTGGTGCCTGACATCCGGAAACGGTATATCTCCTATGGTCTGATCAGCCGGACGGACCTTACGGCTTCAGCCATCGAGGCCGCAGGGCTGCAATCTTCCTTTGAGGTTATCTGGAAGGAACAAAAACTTGGCCGGATGGTGCTGAACGTGCCGGGAATCCATAACGTCTATAATTCCCTGGCTGCTACAGCCGTAGGTCTTGACCTTGGACTTTCCTTTGACACTATCCGGGAGGGCCTGGCTGCCTTCCGGGGAGCGGACCGGCGATTCCAGATCAAGGCCAGGGTGAACAACACCTATGTGGTCGATGATTACGGGCATCATCCTGCGGAGATACAGGCTACTCTGGCCACAGCCAGGAGCGTTCTGGCCACTGAAGCGGAAGGGGCAGTAACGGGCCGCCGCCTGATCGTGATCTTCCAGCCTCACCGCTACACCAGAACCAGGGATTTGCTGGCGGAGTTCGCTACTGCCTTTTACCAGTCCGATACCCTGATCATCACGGATATCTATCCGGCTGGAGAAAGGCCGATCGAGGGCATCAATGCCCTGGCAATGGCCGAAGGGGTCAGACAGAGCGGCCATACGGATGTGCACTACATTCCTGACAAGGATGAGATACCGGCCCTGATCGGACATATGGTCCGGCCCGGAGATATGATTCTGACCCTGGGTGCCGGAGATATCTGGAAGCTCGATTCCCGGATCGTGGCCCTGGTCGAGGAGAAATTTTCATGATGAGTCGGAGCTTTGCGGACCGGCTGACAAGCGCTTTTCCGGGAGAGGTGAAATTTCAGGAACCCATGAAATATCATACCTCGTTCGGTATCGGGGGGCCGGCTGAGTGCCTGGCCACAGTAAAGAGCCTCGATGAATTGCGCCTGCTCCTTTCCCTGGCCGATGAATACCGGCAGCCGGTCTTTATTCTGGGCAGGGGAACCAATATCCTGGTGCGGGATGGAGGAATCCGGGGGCTGGTGATCCGCCTGGATGGAGAATTTACCAAGGCCGGAGTGCAGAGACATGAACTTATCGGCGGTGCCGCCTGCCCCCTCTCTTCGCTGCTTCGGCTGTCGGTTCAGCACAAGTTGTCCGGCCTGGAATTTGCTACTGGTATTCCGGGGGCTTTCGGTGGAGCAGTATGCATGAATGCAGGTTCGGCTGAAGAAGGGATAGGGTCTCTGGTCAGGGACATCCATCTGGTCTATGCAGATGGATCGACCGGAGTGCTGCCAGCCGGGAGCCTGAATTTCTCCTATCGCCACTGCTCCCTGCCGGAGGGGAGTATCATTACTGCTATCGCTCTTCAGCTCAGCCAGGTTGAGCATAAGGAGATCATCCTGGCCAGGATCAAAGAGCGGTATACGGAGCGGCTGAAATCCCAGCCCCTGCGGGACCGGTCGGCAGGCTGCATATTCAGGAATCCGCCGGGCGAATCAGCGGGCAGGCTGATTGATCAGGCCGGGCTGAAAGGGCTTTCGATCGGTGGTGCGCAAATCTCGACCATTCATGCCAATTTTATCATCAACCGGGAGGGAGCTTCCTGTTTCGATGTTGTACGGTTAATCGATGTGATCCGGGAAAAAGTCTATCAATCCTCTGGTTTTACTTTGGAGACAGAGGTTCTGCTCGTGGGAGAAGGATGAGAGAATCGAGATCGTGGAGAATGATGAACCAGACAACTGCTGATAAAGGATTAAGAATAATGCCTAAGAAGAATTTATCTGAGATGAAAATTGCTGTACTCATGGGAGGCACCTCTTCGGAGCGTGAAGTATCGCTCAGGACAGGGCGTGCCATCGAAAATGCGTTGAGAAGCCAGGGGTTTCAGGTAGTGGGTATCGATGCTGACGGCCAGATTGCCAATAAACTGACAGCCGAGCGGATTGATCTGGTATTTTTGGCTCTGCACGGAAAGAACGGAGAGGATGGATCGGTTCAGGGGCTTTTAGAGATCATGGGGATACCGTACACCGGCTCCAATGTTCTGGCCAGCGCTCTTGCCTTTCATAAGGCCAGGACCAAAGCTGTGTTGAGTTTCCATAATATCCCTACGCCAAGGTTTGCGGTCTTGAGTCAGGCGGATTTTTTATCTCAGCCGGAAGAAACCGAAAAGCTGGTCTGGAAGTATCCGGTCATCGTCAAACCCTGTGAGGAGGGATCCACCTTTGGTGTTTCTCTGGTGAGGTCTCCCGCTGACCTGGAAGCTGCCTGCGCCCATGCCTTCCGGTATGGCAGGGAAGCCCTGATCGAGGATTTCATCGATGGACGGGAAGTTACGGTAGGGATTTTGGGCAATCAGACCCTGCCGGTGGTAGAGGTTATTCCCCTGTCAGGGTTTTATGACTATGAATCCAAGTATACGCCGGGGAAAACGGAATACGTCGTGCCTGCCCGGCTTGAGGAAAACCTCTATCAGCAGGTTCAATACTGGGGATTGCAGGCTCATCGGGCGCTTGGGTGCAGGGGCGTATCGAGGGTGGATATCCGGATCGACCGGCAGGGGAACCCCTTTGTGCTGGAGGTCAATACCATTCCCGGTATGACCGAAACAAGCCTTTTGCCCAAGGCGGCCAGGGTGGCCGGGATTTCGTTTGAGGAACTGGTGAAAAGGATTCTTGTTTCAGCTTGTGAGCAGGACTGATACAAATACACAGGGAAATGCCATGAGTACCTGGAAGAAGAGACTGTTTATCGCAACCCTGACAGCCCTGACCTGCTCTCTGGCAGTGTGGGGCGGGTACCGGCTCCTGGACAGGATTCAAACGTTCCGGGTATCCAGGATTACCCTTGCCGGAGCAGAGCGGTGTGATACGAGGAAGATCGGGGAATTGGCCTTTTCAGCAGCCTATGGCCGGTGTATCTTCAAGGTCAACCTGCCGGACCTGTATCAGCAGATCCGGTCCGACGGATGGATCAGGAATTTATCCATTCGCCGGGTTATGCCTTCCACCCTGGAGATTCAGATCGAGGAGCGGGTGCCTTTTGGTATTCTTCATGCCGATCAGCTCTTTCTGGTGGATAGAGAGGGTGTACTGATTACGGCCATAGGGAACAAAAAGGCATGGAAGAGCCTGCCGCTTATCAGGGGGCTGGATTTGAAGGGGGCTGGCGCAGGCTGTAAGCCTGACTCTCCCGGGCTGGAGTCAGCCCTGAATGCCCTTGCTCTGATGCAGGAAATGAGAGCCCCGTGGCTGGCAAAGTTTCGGGAAATATCGGTAAAGAGTCCGGAGAATCTCATTCTCTCCAGCCAGGGGAAAGGCTGTGAGATCCGGCTTGGGAGCAGTAACCTGCGGGAGAACCTCCAGTATTTGAAGTCCGCCTGGAGCACCATCCAGGCCAGTGTGTCCGGTATTCAATATATTGACCTGAGATACAAGAATCAGCTTATTATCAAACCACACAAGCATATTGGTTAACTCTCCGAAAAAGGAGGTGAGGGAAATGGTTAAGAAAGATAACCTTATTGTAGGGCTGGATATTGGCACAACCAAGATTTGTACTATTATCGGAGAGGTTGGCAGCCGGGGTGAGATCGATATCATCGGCCTTGGCCTCAGCCCTTCCCACGGATTGCGCAAGGGAGTGGTCATCGACCTTGAAAGCACGGTCGAATCCATCAAAAGATCGGTCCATGAGGCGCAGGTCATGTCCGGCATTCAGGTGGATTCAGCCTATGTCGGCATTGCCGGAGGGCATATCAGGGGCATCAACAGCCGGGGGGTGATTGCTATTTTAGGCAAGAACCGGGAGATCACCCAGAACGATATCGACCGGGTCATCGATGCTGCCAAGGCTGTAGCTTTGCCCGTGGACCGGGAGGTGATCCATGTCCTGCCGCAGGAGTATATCGTCGATAATCAGGACAAGATCAAGCAGCCTCTGGGAATGAGCGGGGTCCGGCTGGAGGCGGAAGTCCATATCGTGACCGGAGCCATTACTTCCGCCCAGAATATTATCAAAAGTGTCAACCGTGCCGGGCTTGAGGTAAAGGATATCATTCTGGAGCAGCTCGCTTCCAGCGAGGCTACCCTGACCCATGATGAAAAGGAACTGGGCGTGGCGGTGATCGATATTGGAGGAGGGACCACGGATTTAGCCATTTTCGTGGATGGAAGCATCCGGCACACGGCTGTTATTTCACTTGGCGGGGACAACTTTACCCACGATATTGCCGTAGGTTTGAGGACCCCTAACCAGGAGGCCGAACAGATAAAAAGAGAGTACGGGTGTGTGATGGCCGCCCTGCTGGATGGGGAGGAAACGATCGATGTGCCCACAGTCGGAAGGCGAAGGCCCCGGACCGTATCGCGTCAGGTACTGGCGGAAATTATGGAACCCAGGGCTGAGGAGATTTTCGGACTGGTTGACCGGGAGATCAAGAGCAGCGGCTATGGTGATCTGATTCCGGCAGGAGTGGTCATTACCGGCGGCTCGTCGCTCATGGCCGGGATGGTGGAAATTTCCGAACAGATTTTTGACTTACCCGTGCGGATAGGCATCCCAACCGGCTTTGGCGGGCTGGCGGATGTGGTCAGAAGTCCTGAATACTCCACCGGGGTGGGCCTGATTCTCTATGGATGGAAGAGCGGTCAAAAAAAGGTTAATTTCAAGACTCAACAGAGCGATAGTCACCTTTTCCAAAACATTCTCAAGCGGATGAAAGACTGGATGAAGGATTTCTTTTAAAAGCAGGAGTCAGGAGTCAGGAGTCAGGAGTCAGAAAAAAAGAGTATTTCATCTGACTCCTGACTTCTGGCTCCTGACTTCTGACTTCTTAATGCTTATAAAGGAGGGCATGGTGATGCCAATAGATCTTGAAGAGAATTACGAATGTTCAGCGAATATCAAGGTAATCGGGGTGGGAGGAGGCGGAAGCAACGCTGTCAACCGGATGATTAACTCCAAAATGCAGGGTGTGGAGTTTTACGTGGTAAATACCGACTTACAGGCACTCAGAAATTCTCCGGCGGTAAACCGGCTGCAACTGGGCGCCAGGCTGACCCGGGGATTGGGGGCCGGAGCAAATCCGGAAATCGGCCGCAAGGCTGCCCAGGAGGATGAGGAAAAGATTCTGGAAGTTGTCCAGGGAGCGGATATGCTTTTTATCACCGCCGGTATGGGAGGCGGCACCGGGACCGGTGCAGCTCCGGTGATTTCCAATATTGCCAAAAAGGCCGGTATTCTGACCGTGGCTGTGGTGACCAAGCCTTTTATCTTCGAGGGGAAAAGAAGGATGATGCAGGCCGAAAAAGGGCTTGAGGAGCTGAAGGCAGCCGTTGACTCTCTGGTCACGATCCCCAATCAGCGGCTTTTGAACATCATCGAACCTCAGACCTCGATGAGGAGTGCCTTCAGCATGGCGGATGAAATTCTGCACCAGGCAGTGCAGGGAATTTCGGATCTGATTACCAAGCATGGAGAGATTAACCTGGATTTTGCCGATGTTAAGACCATCATGTCGGAAAAAGGAACCGCTCTGATGGGCACCGGCATTGCCAGAGGAGAAAAGCGGGCTTTAGAGGCGACCAAGAAGGCCATATCGAGTCCTCTGCTGGAGGATAACTCTCTCGAAGGTGCCCGTGGGGTTCTCCTGAACATCACCGGCGGAAGCGACCTGACCCTGTGGGAAGTGAACGAGGCATCGTCAGCTATTTCCGAGCTGGTTCACGAGGATGCCAATATCATTTTCGGTTCCGTGCATGACGAAGGAATGGTGGATGAGGTCCGGGTAACCGTGATCGCCACCGGATTCGACCACCGGGAAGAGAGCGTGCAGAAACTGGAAAACGTGGTAACGCAGGCAGCCAGGCTGAAGCCGGAAAGCTACAATCCCCGAAACCGGGATGTCCCGACCTACCTGCGGACCCAGGACAAGGTCCAGGAGAAATTCCAGGAGAAAAGGGCAGGGAAAAGAGAAGGCCTTGAAAGCCTGTCCTCTTCATCGGGTCCTCGTTTTGCCCGGGGCCGGTCGATAGTCAGTTCGGAGAATCTGGGCCTTCTGGACAATCCGGATAGGGATGAAGACGAGCATCTGAACGTGCCGACTTTCCTCCGGCGTCAGATTGACTGAGAAGAAAGAAAAATCAACGGATTAAGGGCTAAAAAGGGCAGGTTTTTCCGGATCAGGAGTACCGGATCAGGAGTAGATGTGACCTTGAATGTTTTCGATCGGGTGCTATAATCAGGCAGATCGGGAATCGGTTCTCGACCGTCTGGATCCCTGGACGAAACTGGTCATTCTGTTCGGGTTTTTCGGGGTTGTGTTTTTCTACCCTTCGCCAGGGATCTTATTGTGTACCGGCATATCCCTCGTGCTTTCGGCCAAAGTAGGAAAGATATCAATCGGTTACCTGATCCACCGGTTGAAATTCCTGCTCTGGTTTTTCATCTTCGGCAACCTTTTTTACTTCTTCTTCACCCCTGGCCGGATTCTCTACCAGATTCCGGGGCTGGGGCTCACCGTGACACAGGAAGGAGTGAGGAAGGGGTTAACCCTGATCGCTCAGCTCTGCCTGATGGCCACTGCCTCCTTCCTGCTCCTTGGGACCACTTCCACGGTCAAACTGATAAAATGTGTTCAGTGCATCTTTTACCCTCTCTACCGGCTGGGTATTGCAGTCCCTGACATTACCCTGATGATGGTCATGAGCTTGCGGTTTATCCCGGTGCTGCTCTCGGAAGGAAAGCGGATCACCCAGATTCAGATGAGCCGGGCAGGATATGCCGGGGAAGAGGGATTGATCGGCTATGCCAAAAACCTTGTCCCCCTGATCAGCCCCATATTTTTGTCCACTGTCCGCAAAGCCCAGATTCTGGCCCTGGCCATAGAGCAGCGGGGCTATACCGGAGAGGTGAGCAGGCAGCACTTCTACTTTCCCCGGCTGCACAGACGGGATGTGGCAGCCCTGGTGCTCGCGGGGCTGTTCCTGGCCGGGCTGATTCTCAGGCAGCAGCAGGCAGGGTACATCGTGCGGCCAGGGTGGTGAGCACAAGCCACAATCTGAAGATACGTAAATGTCACCCTATGAAATAAATGTCATCTGTGCATATCATTAAAAAACAGTGTCTTTCTGCCAGATATGAAAAAAATTTCCTGGTTCCTTCCATCGTGAGTTACTCTAAAACATAACCTGCCCAATTAATATTTAACAAGAACAATATATTAGCAATGTATTATATCTGGCCAGTTCGCGGCATCAATCTTGCTTAAAATTTTATTACTCAAACTCCGTAACCTCAAGAGAAATCCCCCCATAGAAGGACCTTATTCTATGATAAGGAACTTTGCTGCTTTCTGTTACTTTTTATTTATCACCTTATTATTTATCACTTTTTATCTATAACGTTTTTTAACATTTTTACTAATTTACGGCCAGAGGGAGGAAAAGGTTCATGAGAGGAAAATTTACTGTTATTTTTATATCACTCCTGGCAGCTTTCCATCTTATGGGTACTGCTGTCGTGGGAAAAACTATCAGGGTGGCGAAAAGCGGAGGAGATTACACCACCATCCAGGCGGCCATCAATAACGCCGCATCTGGAGACACCATCGAGGTCGGTCCGGGGGTATTCACGGAAAACATCGTAATCAACAAAAATGTAATCCTGACCGGTGCAGGGGCAACTACCTGGGTTCCGCAGCCTCCTTCCACCAGTATCGAGCTGCTCAGACCAGAATTGATTTACAAGTATCCGATAAAGATCGGCTGGCCTGACCCCCCGCCGGAAGTCATAAATCCCGGTCTGCTGGAAATCCCGAATATACAGCCGGCATACCAGCCGATTGTCAGGGGGAGAGATGCTGTTTCACTGGCCCTGGCAACTCCGGCCATAACGATAACTTCCCCAGGGCTGATCCTGCAACCAACATCTACTGTTCAAACTCTCGCCAGGGAGATCGACTATCCCGGCCCGACCGCCAGCCTGACCATTAAGATACCCTCGTATGGATCACTGTATACCGGCCCGCAGATCGTCAAGCCCGGATCGATCTTACCCCTGCTGAACGGGAGCGTTATTCAGGGAAAGGGATCGGGGCATGTAGTGACATATAACGGTGTTTCAGGCGGCCAGATCAGCGGGTTTACCATTACCAACAGCGGCACGGGACATGCCGGTATTATCCTGTACTCCAGTTCCAACGTGACTATTGCCTGCAATCGGCTGGTCAATAATAAGGATGGGATCGTGACATCCAATTCCTCTGCCATTATCCGGAATAATGTTTTCGATGAAAATGGCTATGAGGATAATTCGACCTGCGATTACGGCATCTGCTGCCTCAAGTCAACCCTGTCCATTACCAATAACCTGCTCATCAACCAGGAAGTCGGGATTTATGTGGCCTGGGAGGAATCGGGCGGCACAGCGATTGTCAATAATACCATCACCGGCAATCGGTATGATGGGGTCTGGTGCTACCGCTCCGCGCCGGTTATCAAGAATAATATCATCACCCAGAACGGCTATGGCATCTGCGCCATCTATAGCGCCGCTCCGGTCATTTCCTATAATGATGTCTGGGGAAATGGGCAGAACTACAATCAGCAGACCGGCGGGGTAGCCGCTCCGGGACCAGGAGATATTTCCTCAGATCCTTTGTTTATCAATTCCGATGAGGGTAACTATCACCTGGGTCTTCTCTCCCCCTGCCTCGATGCGGGTGATCCGAATCCCATTTACAATGATCCGGATGGAAGCAGAAACGATATGGGCCTCTATGGCGGATTCGGAGGCTCGCTGGGAACTCCGGCAGGCGAGGAAAGCGGCTTTGTTTTTACCGATATCGGCAACATCCCGACCGCTGCGATTCCCCAGGCTCAGTCTGATCCTTCCTGTGGTCTGGCCAAGGTCAGTCAATCCCTGGCTGACAAACTGCGGATTCACCAGTGGGTGGATTGCCCCTTTGGCGGCCAGCTCAGGTTCTTCGGCCAGTTCGGCCCGCTGGATACTGTCGATTTCTACCAGATATTGGCCGCCCGATGGATAAATACCAGCACCGCGCCCGCTGCCGGTGATTACGTACCGCTCAATGATCCGCTGGCCAAGGTGAAGACTACCCTCGATGGGGGAAAGGTCAAGTACGACGTCGTTACTCTGGGTCCGCTCGAGCGGGGTGGTATATCCTCGCTGTATGAATTGAACAAGGGAGCTTACTGGTCACAGTCCGATCTTCGCATGATCTGGAACAGCGCTGCCGTGCCGAACGGGAAATACAGCCTGAAGATCCGGGCCTTCAGGTGGAATGCCGCAAAGACTGGACTGATCGAGGTCACTCCGGGCTCCCCCGATCCCCAGGCTATCGACCCTACTGACATGGATCACCTGACCATCATCGTCAACAACAGCCAGGTGAAAGCCGAGATTCACTGGGTTAAGTATGATCATGGCAATCCTAACTACGATCCTGCCACCGATGGCAACATTCCGGAATGTGCCGTCATTCACCTCAATAATGACCGTGAAAACCTGCGGTTTGTCATTACCGCCTCGCATCCTGAAGGATATCTGGACTATTTCAGCCTGGATTGCCTGTGGGGCAAGAATAAACCGGGCGGGGTAATCGAGTATGAGACATATGCAACTGCCACCGCCTCATCCCCCCATACCTGGTATGGAGTTACCCAGACGGAATTCTCCCTGCCCGGCGACTGGAGCCAATGGCACAATTGCGCCTATCAGTTCCGGCTGTACGCCCGGTCCCGCGCCACCGACGGATATACCTACCTCTATGGAAGGGAGTTCAACGACCATTATACCATTGAAATCGGCACCGGTTCTTCTTCCTGTTCTTCTTCGGGAGTCCCCGGTGATATCAACAACGATGGCCGGGTGACGATTGATGAGTTGACCAGGGTCATCAACGCCTTTCTGGGCAGGAGATAAGGAAGGAGAAAAACCGTATGAATAAAAAAATATGTCTTGTTCTGATGATAACGCTGGCAGCCTGCTGCTGGCCGGGGAGTTATCTCATGTCCGCATCGGCGCAGACAAGAGCGGTGAGCATCAATCTGGCCAATGCTTCCGGGGCTCCCGGCTCCCTTATCACGCTACCAGTGTCTTTGCAGGCCAATGGAAATCAGGTGGGCGCTTTGTCCGTTGATATCGGCTTTAATTCGCAGATGCTTCTCAATCCCACGGCCAGGCTCAATCCGGCCATTGCCGAGGGGACTTCGAGTAATAAAACCCTGATCAGCAGCACCCCGTCAACGGGTGTTGTACGGATGGCCGTCATTCCCAACTTTTCCGGCACCAGCGGAGTGGGCTCGTCAACCGGAACAATTCCGGACGGTCAGGTGGCCACCATTACCTTCTCGCTCGCCGCATCCGCTGCACCAGGGGCGAAATTGACGCTGACCAATTCTCCTTCTTCCTCCACACCGGCAGGAGCAGCGTTGTCCACCACCGGCCAGGGCGGTGAGATAACCGTCAGTGCAGGTACGCCGACATGGCAGGAAATTTGCGATGGGAGGGACAATAACGGCAATGGCCAGATCGATGAGGGCCTGACTCAGACCTGTGCCACTGCCTGTGGCAGGGGCCATGAAGTTTGCCAGAATGGACGCTGGGTCAACTGCAATGCACCTTTGCCTCAGACCGAAGTCTGCGACGGGAAGGACAATGATTGTGACAACCAGATAGACGAAGGAGTGATGAATACCTATTACCCGGACCGCGACGGCGATGGGTACGGTCAGTCCGCCGGAAGCAGGCAGGCCTGCTCTCCTCCTTCCGGCTATGTCGCCAACAGTCTCGACTGCGACGATGCGGACAGCACTGTCCATCCACGGGCTCCGGAAATCCCCTGCAATGGCAAGGATGATGATTGCCAGGGAGGGGATGATACAGTCCATTGCGAATCAATACCGGCAGGCGGCTGCACGGAAGACGATTCAGGAGCCATAGATATCCAGGGAGCTTCGGGAAGGCCGGGAGAGGAAGTTACCATTGCAGTCAGAGTCAAGTACGCGCCTGGTTCAATCTCCGCCTTTGGCTTCGATGTCCTCTTCGATGAAAGCGTTCTGGAATACTCAGGCTATGCGAGAGGAGACCTGACAACCTCCTTCGACCTGTTTGAAGTTAATCTGATCGACTCAGGCAGAGTGCGGATAGGCGGCCTGACTGACAGCAGCCTCCCGCAGGGGGCAAACGGGTCTTTGGTCCTGCTGAAATTTATTGTGATCAGCGATCCGGAAGAGGAATGCTATCCCCTGGAACTGGATGACCTGTTAGATGACGTTGCACACTACTTCTCTGCAAGCCGGGGATGCTTCTGCATCGGGTTAAGCTGCACCGGTGATCAGAACGGCGATGGGAAAATCACTCCCCAGGATGCCCTGGTAGTCTTCAGGTGCTACCTTGGAATAGGTGAATGCCCTCCGTGCACTGATGTCGATGGGAACGGGCAGACTACCCCGTCCGATGCGCTGTGCCTGTTCAAGGCATACCTTGGACAGCCTTCCTGCCTGGATGATTAGACGTGGGTGGTGAAACTATAAGCCCGGCTGAAGGGGAACACCTTCAGCCGGGCTTTGATGCTTTTGGGGTATCCCGCGTAACGTCATTGCATTCAGGGTGGAGAAGAGTATTTTTGTGATTAAAATTTATTGTATCGACCGTTGTTATTATATATAATATTATTTTTACGGTAAGGTTAGTGGGAAGGTCTGTCTATGAAACCTATGAAACATACCGATGGCTTATTTAATAATTGTAAAATTACTATAGAAGAATGGCAAAACGAACTGGAAGGTGACAACATAGGGAAAAAGATCGTCAAGAACTTCAAAGAAGAGACTAACCTGGACAGGAAGGGATTTTTAAGCTTTTATGCACGGGTCTGTAAAATGTACCCCGATAGGGCTTCACGAAACTTAAATGCACAAACCATTATAGAATATTGTGCTGACCATAAATATGCAAATCCTTCCCCAAAGCCTCTCACCCTGAGAGGTCCCAAGATCGACCCAAGTAATGACGAAAAGCTTTACAGGCTTGAATCAGCTCGCAAGTTTTTCAAACAGTTTACAGAAAAGGGTCATGTGCCCTATAACAGATATACGTGGTTTCTCAGTAAGATTAAGGAGAAGCAACTCGATAAGGATGACTTAAAAGGCAAGTTCATTGGCAATGAACGGGGAATTGTATGGTGCACGTGGGAAAAATCGGCTATAGAGGCAGAAAAGCAGGGGGATACTCTCGATGATCTGCGGGATAGATTAGGGCTTTCTCACCTGAATGGGGGTGAGGAACTAATCCGAGTGATATATGATTGGAAAGTGATCGACGGGCTGAAAAGTGGACTGAGAGTGCCCACTGTTTTAGATGCCGGCAGTACCCCATATTTCAAACCAGGTGGCTGGACAATGAGCCTGACGAGGAAGAAGGAGGGGTTGCCGGAGATGGTTCATGAAAAAATTCCGATGGATAGTGTAGATATAGACTATAAAGGCAAGTTGACCAAGTCTGCTCCCAGGAGATTTTAAGATGGCAGCAAGATCCAAAACCAAGGAAGGAAATGCGGGGAGAATGTCTTCAAGAGGCGAAGTAACATTTACAAAGCTCGTATCATACACCGATGAGAAGTTGAAAGAGTATTTCCATGATCGGCTGACTGAGAAAGAGCTTAACCCCTCTTTAAATATAAACCACGATGAAGTACCGGAGGATTTCCTTATCGGGTTCTATCAAAGTGGGGATGAAACGAGCAAAGCCAGATGTAAAGAAATTGTAAAAGAGCTTTTGCAAGAGCTTTTGATTGATGAAATCAATAATAGGAATATTGATAACTGTTACCTTTCGCGCTTACTCTATCTCTGCGATATATTTGTAGTAGAAGAGGCCATGAAAATAGTATTAGCATTGGCTCAGGAAGGAAGATTCATTAATCAGCATGGCTGCTATGGAGATATCCATGAACAGCTATTAAAGAACTTAATATTCATGCAAGGCACCAGAACAGAAGACATCAATCTTTTCTTGACTCCGTTTTGGTTATCATATATCGAGAACCCTTTGTATACCGGTGCTGCCTTTTTTGGCTTATGTAAAAGTAACTGCGATAAGGCAATAGAAAAGCTGCCGGTGTTGGTAAAGGCAGCCAGCGAATCGCCTGAAAAGTATGACCTTAAATTTATGCTAGACTTTTTTATCTTTTTTATCGATGAGTGTGGTGGGGGAGAGCCAATTTTGCCCAGGATAGGGGAGAGTTTGAGATATGCAAGCCTCGATATTAAAGAGAAAATCCTGGCAATTGTAAAGGAGCTCAAATACTCTCCACAAGCTATTAAAGAATTTGAAAGAAAAATGGATTGCATTGACCACTTTGTGAATAAGATAATAAAACGCTATAAAGTTAAGAAAATAGATAAAGATAATAAGATGATTATCAAAAATTCAGGCATTAGACAGGTTGCTTTCAGCTACTGTATTAGTGAACTTACTGATGATGATCCCACGTCAGAGCAAATATTTTCCCGCCACCGCAGTGAAATTGCGGACCAGTTAAAACAGAACAAAATTACTCTCTCACCAAAGAATGTATGCTCAAGAAGCATTCGATAAGAGTATAAAAATGGAAACAAGACATTTAGATCATTCCCTTTTTAAAATTGATAGCTGGGCTAAAATATTAAGAGGTTCCAGGTTATTTCCCAATAATAAGGGATATAACCTTCTGATCAAGGGACTTCCAGGTACAGGCAAAACATCATTAGGTCTTTCAATCCTTCATAAAGTTTGCGAGGAAAGGAGAGCTAAAGCGAGATTGGTTACCTTTGTAGAGCCTCTTAATCAAATTCTGGAGTTAATCGGGTTATTCCCCTGGAACTTCCGGAAGAGGCTCGACATTGTTGAGACTACCCTCAGCAATCTCGACATCCTGGGCTTCCTGGAAGATGAAGCCCTCGGAACAGAGATACAATATCTCATGATAGATGGAATCAGCATATTGAAGTATCAAACGCGGGGATTAAAACCTCGGACAAAAAAATTGATAGACTGCCTGAAAGAGAGAAAGCTTTCGACAATATTGATTTCAGAAGAAGCGGTACCTGGCGAGGATAGATTTTTTGAATACCTGGTAGATGGAATTATAAACTTGACAGTAAAAGGGGCTGATAGACAGCGGTTCCTTGAAATAAGCAAGATGAGATATAGTAATTATGCTCCAGGGAAACATGGCTTTGACTTTCGAAAAAGTCTGCCGCCTCATGATAATAAGATTGATATCCAGATATACCCCTCAATTAAATGTTACCTTGAAGATGAAGCGGTTGATCAAGATTATAAATCGATATCATCCAGTATCGAGGGTTTTGACCGGTTAATAACAGGATCATCAAAAGTCCCTTTTGATCCGGGAGACGTTGTCCTGGTTATGGGCGAGCCGAGCTCAGGGAAGACCTTGTTCAGCCTGGAATTTATAAATGGTATTCAAAAAGGAGAGAATAACCAGGAAATTGGAGTTTGGATCTCCCTTGAGGAAGACCTGGAGGGGTTTAAAAAGTATACTAAACTCTTTTCTGAAAATAAAAAACTCTCCTTCACCCAATTATTGGAAAATGACAGGTTCAAGTTTATCTATTTTGATCCCTCCCGTTTCCGGCTCGATGAATTCAGTAGTGCTATAATGGTGGTATTACAAAATTATAAGGTTACCCGGCTGGTCATTGATTCCCTTTCTATCCTGGAAAGGAAATTTCAAACCTCAAACGAGTGGGTGGAATATCTTTCAAGCTTACTGAGGACCATAAAAAAACGAAAGCCTGTCTCTCTGTTAACCTATGGGATTTCTAAATATTTTCAAACCTTGGGTAATCTGGAAATTTCTCATAACCCTGATGTGGATATCATTATCCATCTCAGAAACTATGATATGAATAATAACCTTGTCAAGGCCCTGGAAGTCATCAAATCCAGAGGAAAAGAATATAACTCACTCTTGCAAAGTGTTGAGATCACCAGAGAAAACGGGTTGATTTTAAAGGAACAGGGATGGGCAAGAGTCGGTCTTTTAGCTGGAAAACCAGAAAATATCTCTGAAGCCCGCCTATTCTTTAAATATTTCTACCAAAATTATTCTACTCAATGGATTGACAAGGTAATATTTGACAGTTTTGCCAATAGATATTCAAAAAATGAGACCTTCAAGATGGTAGGAAGAACCCATCCCTCACCAGACCATTGGAGTTTCCAGGGGTACGGAGGGCCTGGCCATTCCAATACAAAGGTAGTATGCCTGAAGAAATATATTATGGACAGGTTAAGAGATACAAAGAAGGTCTTTGTGGATGTTCCGAAAGATGTTCTGGGAGACAATATCATTGCCAGGCAACTCAGGAGTGATTCTCTTTGGAAGGATAACATAGGTGGAAAGAACAACAGCCAGATGATCCCTATCTATGCGGACCTTGGAGTGCTCTGCTATCAGCCTGAATACAGTACCTGTTTATTTGGGGTAAATGGATATCCTGATACATGGAATGATTTACTGGATTGGACCGACAGGTGGCGGGATCATGGGGTTCTGAAGGGGAAAATAGAAGGCAGTAAAGAACCAAGTCAAGGTATTACCTATCTTTTCGTAATGCCAAGTCTGGCAACAGATCTGGGCAACTTCATGGGCTTTTTTCTGGAGATCCTTGGTGCTCATGGAGGAAGTCTCTTTCCCTGTAAGGAAGAGGAGAACTGGTCATATAGTACCCATAATAAGAAAGACAACAACGAATTTTTTATCGAACACTTCAGACAGGGCATTGAAAACGATGCATTTCTGGAAACATTATTTTTTTTGCGAGATCTGGTCAAGAAGAAAGTCTGTCCTGACCCAAGACAGGGGGCACATTACCACTGCGCAATCTTTTCCCGGAGATGGTATAGTAAAATCGATCAGTATCCTGAGGGTGATGAAAAACGACCGGGTTTCGAAAAAGCCATACGATTCTCCATTGCTCCGTTACCCAAAGTGAAGAAAGATAAGGGCAGTGTTTCCGCATTAGAAATTTATTGCGCCGGAATTATCAAAGGCGCCCTTGCTCCTGAAACCGGATGGATGTTTATCAAGGAACTGGTCAGTTTTGAAGCGGATACCAAGCGGATTAATGATAGACGTGGCATTCCTATTGATAGAAAGCTGTGCCTTTCGACAAAAGAAAAGCCCGAACGGGAGGAGGATTTCAGTAAGGTAATACGCAAGATATTAGGGATTGAGGGTGGAAGGCCTTCAATAATAAGAAATACCGATATTCCTTACTACTACGATATTGAAAACCTTATCGCTCCGGAAATCGAGAATATCTTTGATAAAGATGATTCCGCATTAAAAGAAATTCAGCTTAAAATACTCAACAAAGTCATAGGGTATTTTGCTCCATCGTCCAGCCATTAGGTTTCTGATAGTCTTTCGGTGCTATCTTGGAATCAGTGAATGCCCTCCGTGCACTGATGTCGATGGGAACGGTCAGACTACTCCATCCGATGCGCTGTGCCTGTTCAAGGCATATCTCGGGCAGCCGTCCTGCCTGGATGATTAGACGTGGGTGGTGAAACTATAAGCCCGGCTGAAGGGGAACACCTTCAGCCGGGCTTTGATGCTTTTGGGGTTGACCTTGGTGCCTTCCCTGGCGGATAATAGAGTGCATACATAAACGTCAATCGAACCTCTCGAGGTAATCATGCAGAAAAAATTAACTCTTCGGCTTGACGAGCCCCTCATCCAACGCGCAAGATTCTCTGCTGAGAAGGTTGGCAAGTCAGTCCCTCAACTGGTCGCCGATTACTTTGCGCTTCTCGATAAAGACTCTCCGGTGGAAGAATCTCAGCTTACTCCTCTCGTCCGCTCACTGCAAGGAGCCTTGAAAGGAGCCCAGGTTGATGAGCATGATTATAAGCGGCACTTTGAGGATAAATACCGGTGAGAGTGCTTGCGGGCAGGCAGCAGTATCGGTTTCTCCTCCTTATCCTTTTTGCTCTGCTTTCTCAGGCTGGCTGTGCTCTCTTTCCTAAAAAGATGCTTCCTCCTGAAAAAGCGAAGCCCCCCGTCATATTGACCGGGAATCTGCCGATTGCCGAGCTCCACAATCGGCTTCAGCTCAATACAGCTATCGAAAGACAACTGCACGTATTGAACACCCGGCATCTTTCCGGAAAGCTGCGCCAATTCGCCGGGCAGACAGTTCCTCAAGACCTTATCGTCAAGTCTCTTCTCAGATTTCAGGAACTGGTGAACAACTATTCGGGTGAAGAGCTCAACCGCCATTTGCTGAGGGAGTTCGATATTTACCAAAGCACCGGCGGCCCAAACGGCAGGGTTTTATTCACCGGCTACTATACGCCGTGCTATCAGGCATCCCGGCACCGCGAGGGTGCATTCCAATATCCATTATACAGCCTCCCGGCCAATTACCAGATTCTCGATCTGTCACCCCTCAGAACCAAATGGAAGAATACCACCATTACCGTCTATGTTGACGGCAATGGGCAGGTCCGCCTGCCCCCTTCACGCCGTGAGATTGAGGAACACAAGGTCTATGACGGGCAAAACCTGGAGATAGCCTGGCTCAGCGATCCCCTCGACGCTTTTCTGGCCCAGGTTCAAGGCTCGCTGATCGTGGAATATCCTGACGGGCAGCGGCAGTTCCTGAATTATGCCGGCAAGAATGGCTATGAGTATACGTCTCTTGGCAAAGAGCTCTATCAGGACGGCCACCTGAAACTGGAAGAAATAAGTATCGCTTCCATCAGGAAATGGTTCAGGGACCACCCGGCCAGCCTGAATGAATATCTGAACCGAAACGATTCCTATGTCTATTTTGTACCGCAGGAGGATGGCCCCTATGGAGCAGGAGGAGCGGTAGTTACCGAATGGGCCAGCATCGCCACCGACAAACGCATCTTTCCTGCCGGAGGAATCGCCCTGATCGACACCCGGATTCCCATGCTGGATGGTCAGGGCAACCTGACCGGATGGAGGAAGCATACCCGCTTCGTGATCGATCAGGACACGGGAGGAGCTATCATCGGCCCCGGCAGGGTCGATATCTACATGGGAGCGGGTGAACAGGCAGGGTGTCTGGCCGGATACCAGAAACAGGAAGGCAGCCTCTACTACCTGCTGCTTCGAGCAGGTAAATGAAGTGGTCAGTGATCACTCATGAATTTTATCTCTCAATCTTATAATTCAAGACCTGACCCTGACTTAGTTCAATTTACTATCAAGAGATTTCTGGGCAGAGGCAATGCACGGCAGCCGGTCTTCGAGGACACCTGTGACCGGCGGGTATTCCTGGCCCTCATTGAGGAGGTCGTTAATCGATTTCATTGGCTCTGCCATGCATATTGCCTCATGGATAACCACTATCATCTTGTGGTAGAGACAATTGAGGGCAACCTTTCCCGTGGCATGCGCCACCTGAAGGGGGTCTATACCGAATGGCACTTACATAAGAATTAGTAATTCTCCCGCAGAGACGCTGAGACGCAGAGGATATCATTGAAAAGTAAAAGTAAAATAAGTTCCTCCTTGTGCCTTTTTACTTTTTGCTTGCTTCCAGGCCGTTGACACATCGATATATCCCGACTTTCATCAGGACCTTGCCGGATTGGTTGTTCTCTGCGTCTCTGCGTCTCTGCGGGAGATCTTTTTTCCCTGTGTGCTTTGTGTCCTCTCTATATTATAAGCTTGGCTTATGTAAGTGCCATTCGGTCTATACCCAGTAGTTCAACAGCCACCACAAACGGGTGGGACATATTTTTCAGGGAAGGTACAAGTCAACTCTGGTGCAACGGGACAGCTTTAACGGTGGCTTCGTTGCTGCCTTCCGTGTCTTGAATAGGGAGTGTGCCCTGTTCTTTTACCTTCCGCGTTGGCTCCCCAGGCCAATTTGAAGAGCCTTTCTCTTGCCCTTACCCTCGATCACATAAATATAATCCACACCCGTGGCTGATCCGTCCAGGACCATCATCTGATCCAGCCTGGCTTCGGCTGGGGCGGACGGGCGGAAAGGCGTCTTTCTCCGGCCTGACCGGTCTGATTCGTCGGCTTCGACCGTGGCCGCGATTGCCTCATAATCGAAGAAGGCAACCACGCAATCGTCATCGTGTCCTCTCTTGACTCCGCTGTCCTGGACTCCATTTAAAGTATACTGTCCCGCAAGGAGGTCTTCCAGGGTCATATTGGTTAACTCAAAGGTTTCGGTGGCAGTAGTTGCAGATACAGAATCCTCCTGGCCGTCTTTAACCACCAGGCTCACCCTATAGGTTCCGGCAGGCAGAAACACAGAAGTTATCATCGTGTCCTGAACCGGAATTTCACCCTCCGGCCCTATCAGGGTCCAATCGCAGGTGATCGGGTCGCCGTCGGGATCGTAAGAGCCGGATCCGTCAAGGGTGATATTCAACTCCTGAGAAGTCCCGGGGACGGGACACAGATGGGCTTTCACCCACCTTCCGGAACGGCTCAAATTCAGTACTCTTGGTGTGACTTTAACCGTAATCGGCAGGGGAATCCGGGCGTCGTCGATGGCCTTGATTTCGGCTACAGGCGGCTGATTTGAGATCACGGGATCCACGGGATCAGTCGGGATATCCTCTGTCGGGACAACCTCTGCTGTATAGGTGGATGTCCCCGGCCATGAGAAGCCGTCGCAAAAATCCCGGTCCGCGCACGATCCGTCCTCCTGGAAGCCAAAATCGACCAGGCAGATCGATTGAGTGCCGCTCCTGCTCCGGTCGATCTCCACCCGTGCGTAGCTCAGAGCCAGTCCATACCAGGGATCATCCACCTGCATGCTTATCGATGTGCTTGACTCGAGCAGATCAAGCAGTCCAGGATCATTGATAGTCACGAGCAGCGGCGTAGTGTTGCATTCGAAAGGATTGGTGCTTGGGTACACACCACAAGACGTGCTGCCGATGAAAAACTCGAAGGCAGCGGAATCCCCTCCCAGGTTGCCATCGGCGTGGCCGACAATAAATCTGATCTGAACAGGATCATCTGAAGCGGATGTCGCAGTTGCCAAAACCAGCAATGCCAGAGCGAAAACAACCGTGCCTATGAAGAATAGCGTTACCAGCCTTTTCATATGCGGTACCTCCCCCCTTGAGTAAGGCCAATGTTTCCGGTTTCAATGCTGCCCAATATGGAAACACTCTACCTTTATTTTGGTAGCAAGGACGGGACCAGGCCGATTGAGGCTCATTTCAGGTCATTTGGGTCTTTTGGATCTCATTTCTGTAATAATCCGGGGAGCCCAAAATTACCATTTGGTAACCGGACAAACCCGGCAGGCTGGTATCTTCTTATAATTCTTCAGCGATATTTCAGGGTGAGGCATAGCGGCTCAATTTCATTTTTGTAAGGGTGGGTTACGTTTTTGTATCTGGTATCCCCCTCCTCCCTCCTTCGCCATCGTCTCCCGAATGAACAAACTGGCCAGGAAGGCGATAACGGCACAGACGAGCATGGCGGAAAAGGCGCGGCGAAAGCCTGCTACGGTAAAGTTTTGGCCCATCTCGCCGGGCTTTCCGGCCTGTTCGAGCAGGTACCCCATGAGGGGCTGGAGGAGGGCTCCTCCCAGGAAGGGGAAGAAGTTGGCCAGTCCGGTGGATGTTCCGGCGATACTGACCGGAAAAAGCTCTTTGGTGGCGGTAAAGCCCACAGCCACAATGGCGTTGACGAACATGCCGGTAAAAAAGCAGAGCACATACAGGCCCGGAATTGGCAGCCGATCGGTGAGAAAAGTCAAAACAGCGGTGATGAGAACGGTCATCGAACTTGCGATCACCAGGAGGGGCTTTCGTCCCTTGACCGGCCGGTTTGAGAGAAAGCTCAAGGTGGGGCTTCCGATCACCATGCCGATAGCCGACATCATCAGAATATTGCCCGCCTGCGTCTTAGACAGGCCGTAAACCTGTATGAGATAGGGCCCTCCCCACAGGCCGATGAAGGCAAAGAATATGGCGCAGCCGAAAAAGAGCCAGATGGCCAGCGGCCAGAAAGGACCGCAGTTCAGAACGCTCTTCACTCTCTCCCACAGACTGATCGATGCCTGCTCATCGGCGGCAGAGGTCTCGTGCAGTGACGGCCAGCCCATATCTTCGGGCCGGTCCCTGACAATGAGCCAGATGAGAATGCTCAAGGCCAGGGTGACCAGACCCACAATAATGAATGAGGTACGCCAGCCTACCGCCCGGCTCAGGTAAGCCATTGGAGTTGTGGCCGTGATCGATCCGACGCCGCCCATGGCAATCAGTATCCCGGCCATACCGGCAAATTCCTTACGGTCAAACCACTCGGCCAGGATCTTCAGGATGGGCACAAAGAGGACGGATACCCCAAGCCCGACCAGGGTCCTTCCGACAACGGCCCAGAAAAGCGATGGAGCCCAGCCCAGAATAATGCTGCCTGCACAGGCAACACTGAAAAAGGTGGTGATGGTCTTTCGCGGCCCCCATGAATCGGCCAGCAGCCCGGCGGGGAGCTGCATCAGAGCATAAGGGTAAAAGTAGGCCGAGCCGAGAAGCCCCAGCAACACCCCCGTAGCCTTGAGGTCTCGCATCATGTCCCCGGCCACCACCGCCGGGCACAGCCGGTGAAAGTAGACAAGGATATAGCTGAGGGCCAGCGTGGAAAAAATCAGCCAGCGATAGCGCAGGGCTTTGGTAAGCCCGTCTCTCTGTACTCCCATCATCTCTGCGCCTCTTCTCTGGGCTTACCTCTGTGCCTCTGTGTCTCTGTGGTGTCCTCTGTCTTTTCTGTAGGTGCTCATCCTTCTCCCTCCTTCTCCGCCTTCCTGATGCGGCATCGAAGGTGCTGCCCCTTGAAGGGCCAGCCGCCGGAGATGGGGTCGCACTTTTCAGGATCATCGTCGGTGGTGACATTGATGTTCGATTCCCACAGCCCATGCAGTGACGGTGCCTCGGCAGGCATTTCCGGAAACCACCAGGAATGCTGGGAGCTGATATAGCCGGGATCGAAGGAAGTGGTCAGGCGGGCGCGCTGCTTCACCCGGCCGATCGGGGTTTCGATCCACACCCAGTCACCATCGGTGATGCCTTTGCGGCGGGCAAGGTCAACGTGGATTTCGACGATCGGGTCAGGATGCCGCTGACGGAAGCTCTCGACATGGCGAAACTCGCTGTGATGAAAGGGTATGACCCGGCAGCCGCTGATATTGATCAGCGGGTATTGTCGCAGGGTTTCGTCATCCGGCGCACCGTTCTTCTCATTGATTTCCTGATAATCCGGCAGGGGATCGTAGCCCAGCTTTTCAAAAATGCTGGAATAAAGCTCGACCTTGCCGGAGGGGGTTGCCAGCGGCCCCTGGGCACAAAGGCCTGCTTTCGGTGGCTCGATCTCCCATCGCTGCTGGCGGATGAATTCCGAAAGCGTTTTGACATTGCGGCGGTCCATGATTTCCTTCAGCCGGTATTCCCAGACAGCCTCGAAGGTTTCCCACGGCCAGTGCTCCTCCTGCCCCAGCCGCAGGCCAAGCCCCCGCCAGAACTCGTAGTCGTTCAGGCGCTCGTACTTTCCCGGAATGCGGGCAGGCAGGGCAGCCTCGCCGATCTGCACCAGGGGATAGGCACCCACCGAGGAGAAATTGCCCATGTCGGGCCGCTCCAGCCAGCAGGCGGCAGGAAGCACGTAGTCTGAAATCAGAGCGGTGGGGGTCCAGGTGATATCAAAGGTCACCAGAAGCTCGGTGGCCATAAGCGCCTGGTAGACGAGCCGGGTATTGGCATATGACAGGAGAGGATTGCTGGCGGCGACAATCAGGGCTTTCACCGGATAGGGCTTTTCGGTCAGCATGGCCCGGAACACGCTGGGTGCATGGGCCATGCAGTTCAGATAGACAGCCGCAGGATGGCGGTCGCCCCAGATTTTGCGAACCTGCTCTTCGACCAGCTCCCAGCCGGGATAGCTGAGGAACCGGAATCGGTCGCTGCCGATCTGCTTTGCCCGCTGCTGCGGCGAAAGCATATGATTCAGCTCCATAGCCGCATCCGGGATGAATCCGGAGCACGGACCGGCAATCAGGTTGCCGCCTTCCCGGTCAATGCTGCCGGTGATGGCAAACAGAAGATTAATGGCCCGGACAGCCTGGATGCTGTTGGGGGAACTGTGCTCGGCAGCCACGCCAATGACCATGGTCGAGGGCTGATTGGCTGCAAAGAACCGCGCTGTCTCCTGTATCTTCCAGGTGGACAGGCCCGTAATCCCGGCCACCCGGTCGGGAGGATACTCCCTGACCCGCTCCTTCAGTTGGGAAAAGCCAGCGGTGTGGTTTTCGACAAACTCCCGGTCGTAGAGCCCTTCCTCGATGATGACGTGCATCAGGCCAAGGGCCAGGGCTGCATCGGTGCCGGGCCTGAGCTGCACCCAGCAGTCGGCCTGACGGCTGGCCTCGGTGCAGCGGGGGTCCACGACCATGGTCCGCGCTCCGGCCTGTCTGGCTTTTTTGAAGCTGTGCCAGGTTGATGGCCCGCCTTCGTGAGGATTGCGGCCCCAGAGCACCGCCAGCCTGGTTTTGCCAGGTTTTTGGTCCGGCACGATGGAACCGCCGAAGGTGGTGAGCCAGACCATGCTGCGAGGTCCATAGCAGATCGTGACCGCTCCGAAGCGATTGGGGCTGCCGAACAGGTTCATGAAGCGGCCTTTGGCAAAATCCCACGCTCCACGGCCCGTGCCCGAACTGGTAGCCAGGCTTTCCGCACCGTAGCGCTCGCGGATGCGGCCGAGCTTATCTGCAATTTCATCAAAGGCCTGATCCCATGAAATCTCCTCCCATTGATTTGCGCCGCGCTCTGCCCGGCGCTTCAGGGGAAAGTTCAGCCGGAAAGGGTGATCCTGGTACTCTCTGGCCAGGGTCGGCCTTACACAGAAGCCAGCCGGAGTAACCGGCGCTCTGGTATCGACGGTTACGCGCTGTATCCGGTCCCCATCGACGTAAACCTTCATGGCACAGCCCTTGCTGGTACAAAAATAACAACTGGAATATTTTACCTCCATGATAATCCTGCGTTATCCCTCCCCGGTTAGAGCTGGCTGAGCATGCTTTCAAGTTTTGGCAGGCCATCTTCCGGCTTTTCGTTCTGCCAGGTGACCCAGTCGCGCAGCTTGTTCAGGGCGCGGCCGTCAGCCACGGCTTCTCTGGCCATTTCGAGGCCAGCCCGAAGGTCTTTGGCCCTGCCGGTGATGAAGAGAAGCGGGGCGGCATTCAGGCAGACGATGTCAAACCGGGGGCCGGTGTCTTTGCCTGCCAGCACCCGGAGCAGGCTGAGGGCATCTTTGTGCACATCGCGGCTTGAGGCCACATCCTCGAATTTTGCCCGCTTCAGGCCAAAATCTTCAGGGGTCAGGCTGTAATTTTCAATCGTTCCATCCTCGGCCAGCTCAGCCACATGGGTAACTCCCAGGGTGGACAGCTCATCCATGCCCTTGCCGGATTCGTCATCCAGGCCATGCATGACAAAGGCCCTCTTGAAACCCAGCTCCCGCAGGGTCCTGGCTTCGATGTCGATCATCTCCTGATTGGGCACCCCCATGACCTTGAAAGTCGGCATGGTGGGATTGAGCAGCGGCCCTACCAGGTTGATGGCTGAACCGAACCGGATCTGCGACAGGACCCTGGCCAGGGTCTTGGGATGCACGGTGGGCAGAAATGCGTTCCAGGCACAGATGCCCGCGTTCTCGATGCTCTTTTTCGGGATTTCGGGCGCAGACTCCACGTTTACCCCAAGGGCCTCGATGACATCGATGGCCCCGCAGTTGGATGAAATGGCCCGTGCCGCGTGCCGGACCACATACAGGCCCAGGGAAGCCGAGATAATGGCCGCGCCGGTGCTGATATTCATGGTTTTCAGGGTATCGGCACCCGTGCCGCAGTTATCGATCAGGGGCTGCGGCGTATTCACCTGCACCTTGATCGTATCGTGCTCATACAGCGCCTCGAAGGTACCGGCCACTTCTTCAGGGGTCTCGGGCTTGGCCTTGAGCGCACCGATGAACCCGCCCTGCTGCAGGTCACTCTGCTCTTCCTCACATATCTGCCTCCAGCACTCCCGTGCCTCCTCCCGGGTAATATTTTCGCCCCGTGTCAGCCGGACAACAACAGCACCAAATTTTCGCCAGCGTTCCTCTTTTGTTTCCATGCCTATTTGCTCCTTTTTGTGTTTGGTTGGGGACGATGCAATAAGTATACTGCACATTAAATACGCGGCCAGTTAGAACTGACCATGAGATCGCGTGCGGTATTTGGTGGGGCAAAAAAGCAGCCCCACCCTACATTAGTTCCATTTGCTTGCCTTAAGTGGCGGTAGCCGCTTTGGAGTGCGGCGGCAAGACGCTGCTTTCCTTATAATGCCGCAAGGTCATCTGGCGGGGTAATTCCCGAGCAGTGTACTTACTCACCACCCGGCGGCTCACCGCCCGCCTGTTGTTCCGCCGGTTTATAGATAACATAAAGATAGTCACCAAGAATATCGGCCTTATCCAGCCTGAATGCAGGGATATTCCCTTTCACCCAGAACGAGCTTCTCTCCACGGGCGTGATCGAGGAGGATCCGCCGATGACAAAGGGGCAGATGATCAGGTGAAGCTCATCGTAAAGTCCGGCAGCGATCATCGACTGGTGCACGGTCCCGCCGCCCTCGACCAGCAGCCGCCTGATTCCGAACCGCTCGTGCAGGGCGCTCATGAGCTGCGGCAGGTCAACATATTTGCCGCGGCCGCAGGTCACGATTTGTGCCCCGCGCTCCTGGAAAGCACTGACCCGTTCGGCAGGTGCGTCCCTGGTTACGGCGATGATGGTAGGCGCATCTTCACAATTCAGGATCCTGGCTGTCGGCGGAATCTCCGCCAGACCGTCCAGCACGATGCGCGTGGGATTCTTCCCCGTATGATCACGCAGAGTCAGGCGAGAATCATCCAGCAGGATGCAGTTAAGACCCACCATGATGCCGTCCGCTCTGGCTCGCTGTCCATTGTGCAGTTTCATGATATCCGCGTCGATAAGGGATGGGCCGATGGGGTTGGGCTGTCCGGGTTGTCTGCGGGGCGATATCTTGCCGTCCAGGCTGACAGCCACCAGCATGAAGGTATAGGGTCTATTCATTGCTTTGCTCCGGGCTTACCTCTGTGCCTCTGTGTCTTGAGTGGTGTTCTTTGCCTTTTGTCTTTGTCTTTTTGGAGGATAGGCAATTGAGAGCCGCTATAATCCCCGGCGGCCTTTGCTGCCTTCACGAAATCGTGCATCAATTGCCCGTCCTTCACCCCTGTTTCCCTTTCCACACCGCTGATCACGTCCACTGCATAGGGCTGTACCGTGGCAATAGCCTGGGCGACATTATGCACGGTCAGGCCTCCGGCCAGGATGAGGGGCAGGCGGATTGTGGCTGCTACATCACGGATACTGTTCCAGTCCAGGGCAACGCCTGTGCCTGCCGGTCGGCTGGAGGTCTTGGAATCAACCACCAGCCCGGCCAGGCCGGATTGGGCAAGAATGCGGCAGGCTTCAACCGGATCGGGTACGGAGAACTGCGCTTTGCCGGTATCCACATTGATCCGGAGGGCTTTCAGGACCTTGATGCCGGTACCTGTCAGCGCCTGGCATACAGCCTGGATATCCTCGATGGTTTCATCGCCGTGGAGCTGTAAAAAATGCGGTCTGACACAGAGGGCGATAGCCACCATATCCCGCACGGCACCGCCCACGACTGCGGTTGTAGTCACAAACGGAGGGGCCCCGGCCACCAGCCCCGCAGCCTGATGACGGGTGAGATTCCACGGCACCGCTACGGGATACTCGGTCACAAAGCCGAGAGCATCCGCTCCCGCAGCCACGGCCATATCGATATCGCTGCGGCTCATGAGGCCGCATATCTTGACTCTGGTCATACCTGCCTCCTGACCTGGCTGATCAGGTCCGTGAGGCGTGCTGCAGGATCATTCGATTGCAGAATGGCTGTCCCAATCAGGACCGCATCCGCTCCTGCTTCGAGAGCCCGTCGCACTTCTTCAGGGGTGCGCAGGGAGCTTTCGGAGATCGTCACCACGGAGTCGGGAATCAGGGGTGCCAGTTCCTCGGTCAGCCGCACGGTACCGCTATCCTTTTCGAGGTTTCGAATATCCCGGTTATTGATACCGATTATGGCAGGAAGAGGGGATAACGCCAGTGCCCGTTCGAGCTCCTGCCGGGTATGGACCTCCACGAGCGCTTCCATTCCAAGCTCACCTGCCCGCTGGTAGAGGGCGGGCACCAGGGATTCAGGGATGGTAGCCAGAATGAGCAGAACAGCAGCCGCACCGGCCGTGAAAGACTCGTCGATCTGCCCGGCTGAGGAGATGAAGTCTTTCCTGAGAACAGGCACCGAGACTGCCTGAGCCACTTCGGTAAGCATCCTGATGCTGCCGCCGAAGTGTTGTGGTTCAGTCACCACTGACAGGGCACATGCTCCGGCCTTCTCCAGAGCCCTGGCCAGCCCTGCCGCATCGCGCTGCCCCACCAGGGCACCATCGCGGGGTGAAACCGGCTTGATATCGGCGATGATCGGGATATCACCCCGTCCCCGTGCTTCCAGGATCGCTCCGGAGAGCAGGCGGCTGCTGCTTTGGCCACTACTTCCTGTGCTGCTCAGGCTCCCAGGAAGTCCGACCACATTCGCTCCATATCGTGCTTTGAGTAGCAGCGAAAGGCCATGTGGGTGCTTGTCCTGGCAATGCCGCCGATACTGGCGATATCCTCCGAAACCAGCTTGGACAGCAAATCGTACTCCTTCACCCGAATGATGGCCATGATGTCGTACTCGCCGGATACGGAGTACACCTCGGCAATTCCGTCCAGGTTGACCAGATCTTCGGCGACCTGATGAACCTTGCCCATTTCACAATTAATCATTACCAGTGCCGTGATCATACATGACTCCTTTTCTCGTTAGGGGAAAAACGCTGAGTCGAAAATGGATGGTACGACTTATTATTTATAGCATGTTATCGTATAATGTAGTGTTATGGTAATGGCGCTTGACTATAAAATACCGCTGATGAGCTTTTTCTCTGAGAAACTCAGTATATCTCATCACCATCGGCTCTGTCAATCAGGCATTTCTCCTGCCTGATGTTCCCCATACTGCAATCACAGCGATCCCTTAACCCAGAACCGGCATGAGGTGATAAAGCAACCTGCCTTATTTGTCGAAGCATTTTCATCGGTGAGCGAAGCGCTCTTGCCATGAACAATAACCGTGACCGTCACCGAGCTGCTTAAGGGAGTATCACTGTCATCGGTTGCGGTAAAGGTGACTTCATGGCTTCCCTCCTGGCCGGGACCTGGTCCCCAGCTAAATTCCCTGGTATTAGGATTAAAGACTGCACCGGCTGGTAAATTGCTGGCGGAGTATGTCAGGTTATCTCCATCGGGGTCGGTAGCGGTCAGGGTAAAGGTGAGAATCGCACCTTCATCGACCCCCTGGTCATCGACAGGCTCGAAGAGGGGGGGATGATTTTGCGGTAATTGGATATCACCATTACTCCTGGTCACTGCCTCCAGGGTGTAATAAGCAGTTGCGGCTACCGAGAGATTTATGGGGACAACGATCAGCTTTGTGAAGGACTGGTTCTGGTCAAAAGAAAAATCAAAGTCGCCCTCCTGCTGCTCATTATCGAGCGGGATGAGATGATAGTCACCGAATTGAGGAGAAGAATCCCCGAATGAGGCGGCTGGAATGGCCAGAACAGCCATTGGTGGCTTTGCTCCGCCAGCAAAATGGATGTGAAGTGTCTGACCGGCGGGAGGCTTGTGAAAAACATAATACCGGGAGCTGAGGTAAGGCAGGCTGCCAGCCTCAATATGGAGCGGATAGGTCGAGTACGACTCCTGATGGAAGGGCACGGGATACGTGCTTCCCTCCTCGTAATCTTCCGGGCTGCGGCGCAGATTGGCCAGTTTAAACCGGATAAATGCCTCAGACAGGGAAGCCATGCTGCGGCCTGAGTCCTGACCCGCCTCTTGACCCGCTTCCTGAATCGATTCATCCATAGCCAGAAAGATGTCCTGGGAGGGATTCTGAATCCGCTCAAAAATAGTCCGTACTATTTCCTGGCCGAAATGTTCCGAGAGAAACTTGGCCCAGATGACCCCTCCATATTCGAAGGCGTAAAAGGGAGAATTATTGCCCGTCTTATTGATTGAAACGGAAGGATAATCGAACCATCCCTTTTCCCGCCCGGTTGAGCTTGAATCTCCCCGGATATCGAAATACGGCTCGCCGGAATCCCACATGCCGTTATCGTTACGGTCCTTATAAGGCCAGCCCAGGTAATTGAGATAATCGTTAATCCCATCATATAATTCATCCTCGATCCAGACAGCGGTATTTTCCTCCCACCACATGTTATCTGCGGATGATGTCGGCCAGTGATCGTAGTCCGCCTGCACGATGTGGAAAAATTCGTGGACCGCGGTGATCTTCATTGCTCCGATCACTTTCCCTTCCTGCTCCAGATTATCATGAATGCTCTGGTAATTATTATCCACCATGATGTACAATCCTTTGCTGTCGGCAACAGTGCTGCCGTAACAGCTCATATCCAGGATGAAAACTTCGATCCGCTCACCGGCCTCTATCGGTGCACGATAGCCGAGTGTCCCGGTAACATACGACCATGCCTGCTCAAAGTATTGGGCAAACCGAAGCACATACTCAGGAATCGTGGCTTTCTGGCCATCTACCAAACCATCCATATTACTGACCGCATCGCCATGACTGTTGTCCTCAGTGTAGTAGATGCGAAAATGCCCCTCGGCGGTAGAATATGACCAGACTTCAACGCCGGACCCATAATAGTCAGGACCGGAAAAACCGGTAGGACGATGTAAGATGAACCTGTTTTCGGGATAGAGAAGCTCCCGGTTCTGCATGGCCTGCCTGAGCAGTGGAGTGGCGCACTTCACCGGAGGCTGGTAAGAAAAAGAAGCGGATTTTTCCCCGAACTGACGGAATGTCTGGCCGGAAGGATGCCGGAACAGGGCTGAAATATCCCGGTTGAGCTGCTCCTGCAAGGTTGCCGGCTCTGCCCCAAGTCCCTGCTGCGGGCTCAGAAGAAACACTATCAGGAAAAGCCCTGCCAGGAAAAATCCCAATGCTCCTGCTCCTGGTTTCGGAACGATGTTCTCCTGCACGATGTTCTCTTGCAGACTGCATTTATCCATGAATTTATCCATCAAGTTCTCTGCTCTCCTTCCTCATGGCAGCATATCCCGTGAAGCTCAATCAGCCCTGGACGGCCAGGTGAAGGGTACCTCGGCAACGGTGTCGAGTAACGGCCTTCAGGAGAACCGTATATAATACTGTTCGAGCTTTGGCGCGGATATTATCGTATTTGAGTATCCGATTCAAGGGCAAAGGGTTCAACTTAGATATTCCCCATCTTGTATGGGAGCATCCACTATTCTCCTCCCCCTTGAGGCAGGGAGCCCCTGTGGCAGGGGAGGCTGGGTGGGGGTGATGGTTATTTTCACCCTCCTCATTGAGAAAAGGGACATGGGGAACATCCGGGTTCAACTGAAGATGCCCAGAAGATACCCCGTGAAGCCCGTGGGCTGAATGTTTGGGTTCTGGCCGAAAGCATTGCACCCCGGCCTGATCGGGTGATCGGAAATATACCGGTAAACAAACGGAAACTTCTGTAAATATAATTTACAGAGAGCATCATAGAGTCGAAACCTCTGCTGGCTCACAAGTATCCAGGGCATATCATCAGACCTGTAAGTAAACAGGATTTACGTTTTTTGCCGTATCATAGATCGACGATCGACTTTAGAACTTAAGCCGGTTAATCTGCCATTGGAAGAGGCATCTTTCACCGGCAGACCGAGCAGTGAGGAAAAAACACCTGGCACATAGTATGCAATAAATGTTCACGCAATAGATATTCCTGAAGAAAATAATCGGTTTTTTCAGGAAGAATTTATTAGCGGAAATTAACAGTACAACGAGATTTTTCTGGAGTGATAGAGGAATGGTCATAATAAATCACCCCCACCCAGCCTCCCCCCTCAAGGGGGAGGCTGGGTGGGGGTGAACAAAACCAAGGGGGTCCTTTAACCACTCTTCTTATGTAAGGGAAAGGGAAAAAGCCTCGTTGTACTATTAAAAGTCGGTCCAAAAGATAGATCCGACGCTTTTATTATCTACCAGGTCAGCGGGAAGATTCGCAAGCAGACACTGAGCGTTGCTGTGGATTTTCTGCCCTCACAGGAAGTGCCAAACCGGCCGGGTTTTTTCTGCCTGTACAGGAGCTATTCAAACATCCAGGTTAATATTCAGCAGATTCCTTAAGTACACCGCACATAAAATCGCGGCCAGTCATGATCAGCAAACAGGGCGGAGTATCCAGAGCATATATCCCGGATTTCAGGAGGTGGTTGGATGGAAATTATCTAAGGTTGCGGTGCTTTTCAACAAAATGCTATTGAGTGTATGGATAAATGAGGGGGTAAAATCATGAGGAGTAAAACAGGCGTAAATTTTAAAATCTTTACCCGGCGGGCAGCAGTCATCCTGGGTTGTATGGCACTGGTGATCAGCCTGAGCAGCATCTGCCTGGCTCAGTTAGCTGCAGAAGCAGTTTTGGATTCATCATCTGCGGATGTATCGTCTTTATCAGCTTCCCAGACGGATACTTCCCTGTATTGGTATCCGGACCTCGTGTCCTGGTCCTGGTATTATGATCCAGACCTCGATGTTCATATCGGTAAATTTTATAAGCTGCCCAGCGGGGTAGTCTTTCCGGTTACCGTGCATAACCACTGGTATGGCGAAGCTACCAACGTGAACCTCGAAGTCTATGCCCAGAAAAGGTGGTGTGCCTGCCTGAATAGACCGCCATCAGCCAGATTGGCTGAAATCCCGTTCAAGTCGGTGCCTCCCGGAGGATCTAAAACTACGTGGGTATGGTGGAATCATGAGCCGGTGGGTGGATGCAGCCTGTATGCTCAGGTTGATTCCGGTGATCTCTTCACCTCCGTGGCAGGGGGAGCAGTGAGTCCATTCTTCAGGAAAAACGATCATTCGGCAGCAGGAATTCGGATTACCCCGGACGGGGACGCCGCTGCTTATTGGCCGCTCATTGATCCTTATGGAATAGCTGTTGACATGGTGCGAAATCCCAATTTTCTCTGCGGGCAGAATTACGAGAGGAATGAGAAAAATAACTGGGATTATTTCCAGCGGTATGATCTTGTCGCTCAGCCTGGTCAGCCAGTATTGGTGCCTCTGCCAATCATCAATCCTATTCCGGATTCGACCTTTTCCGGAACCCTCACCCTGGTTGCAGATTCCGTTGATAGACAGATGCTTGATGCAGTCTCTCTCGGCAGATTGAGGACCGCCGCGGTAACGACGGCAGCAGCCGCCGCGACTAAAGACAGCTTTACCCCAAGCACCAATAATGCTCTTGACTTCAATCTGTCCTATAACAAGGATAAGCCGGAAAATGAGTTCCCGGCAGCTATTCAGGTCACACCCGGTAAGACTAAAGGGACTACTGATTTTAAGATTCTGATGAGTATCGATCCACAACCTGGATCCTCGGAAGATCAGGCAGGGACAGCAGTCGAGATAAACGTCTTCGTGGATATCAAATAAGCATTCTTCTGATTTTTTAAAAGGCAGGGCATTCTTAAATCTCTCTCTAGTATCATTCCGGGAACCGGAGGGACGAGGGACCCTGAGCTTGCCGGTGCTCATGGTCCTGTGTTCCCTTCGGTGTTCTGGAATGAAAAAAGAGACGGGAATGAGCCTTGCGCATGCCTGCTGCATGCACATCCTCCTTCCGGGGCAGGGAAAACCAGAGCCCACAATGGCTCCTTTCCTGCCTTTTCAAGAAAGTTCCCTTCGCTCTTACCCCCGTGTTCAATCGCTCTCCAGCCTTGGCTCATATCATTAATTACTCACCATAGGGAAATTTTTGTTGTATTTTCAAAGTAAGCTGGCCTATAATAATCAATGTAATAAGTTCGACCCCCGTGCAAAAGGAGAGTATTTGTTGAAGAATGAGGGCAATAGCGTTGTAGAAATCGGTTCGGTTACTATCTATCTTTGTGAGCCGGATCAGGTAGAGGTGGAGTGGATCGGCCAGGAGGACCTGGTTCGGCAGCTGCGGGCGGCATGGAAAACCCGGAAGGGAGAAATGCCCATGAATCCGCGGATTGTCGGAAAACCGGGGAGCGGCAAAACAACCCTGGCCTGTGGCGTGGCCCGTGGTCTGGGCCAGTCTCTGTATCTGTTTCAGGCTACGGCAGACACCAGGCCGGAAGACCTGATCATAACGCCGGTGATCGGCAGCGGCAGTTCCATCCGCTACATGGCCAGTTCCATCGTCAGTGCCATGGTCAGGGGCGGAACCGTTATTCTGGACGAGGGAAACCGGATGTCGGAAAAAAGCTGGGCTTCTCTGGCCCCGTTGCTCGACCGGCGGAGGTATGTGGAATCCGTGGTGGCCGGGGTAAAGATCCACGCCCACCCGAATTTCCGGTTCTGTACCACCATGAACGAGGATATGTCCACTTTCGAGTTGCCGGAATACATTCAGTCCCGGCTTCAGCCTCAGATCTTTGTCGATTTCTCCGACCGGGATGAGGAACTGGCTATCCTGCGTCAGAATCTTCCCTCGACCGAAGCTGAAATACTGGAATATGTAGCGGATTTTTTGCATGTGGCCCATGAGCGGGAGGAAGACTGTTCAATCCGTGATGGCGTCAATATCGCCCACTACGCGGGCCTGCTGGGACAGGAATACCCCGAACTGGAGATTCCCGTTAAAGTGCAGCAGGCTGCGCGCATGGTGCTGGGCAAAAAAGCGGGTCAGTATTTCCTGCGCGAATTGTAGGGGAAATCGAAGTGCAACCAGGAATTGACGGTTATGGATAACGCTGAATCCGATCGAGCCTGCACATCCACGGCTGATGACCGGGAGGATATCCGGACCGACTGGCTTTGTGGTGGTCTTCCTGCGCTGAAAAACCTCCATACGCTGCCGGTTCTGCATGGCAGCATGGAAATGGCCAGGGTGGCCTTACAGGCAATCAGGAAAGTGCAGCCGGATGTCGTCCTGCTTGAGTTTCCCGCAAACCTTGAGCTGCTGATGAAAAAGGCTGTCGCCCGGCTGCCGAATATTTCCGTGGTGGTTTTCCCTCCCCGCAAGGGTGAGAAGGGAGGGGCGAAGCGAGCGGTGTATTTCCTGATCGAGCCTGTGGACCCGATTTGTGCCGCGGCCTGGTTCTGCCATAAAAACAATATCCCGTTTCATGGGATCGACCGGGACCCCGATCCTGATTACCCGCCGGTCATCGACCTCCTGCCTGATCCGGCAGCTCTGGAATCTCTGGGGTATTCCCGGTATGTTCAACTTTCCCTGGGAATACTGATGCACGGGATTTCCCCTGCCTCTCTCAATATCCGGCTGAAGCGGGAAAAAAAGGACCTTCAGCGGGATATCAGCATGGCCTGGCGGATTCAGCAGGAGATAGGGCGGGGCAGGCGGGTGCTTCTGGTATGCGGCCTGGCCCACCTTGCGGGCATCAGACGCCAGCTTGGCAGGCAGATTTTTGCCCAGCCCCTGCCGGACCGGAAGAATCCGCAAAGCTATCTGGCCCGGTTACATCCGGACTGCCTGCCGGAGGTGATGTCCGAGATACCGGCTATTGAAGGTCTGTGGGCTCAGGCGATTCAGAGCGGGGAGGAGGGCTCTGCGACCCGCCAGGATTACCAGGCAAGGCTCCTCGATATGGCTGCCAGGACCTACCGGGAAACCTGGCATGAAACTCTCACCCCCCAGCAGATCCAGGTCTTTAACCGCTATGCTTATTCCTATGCGAGGGAGCAGGGGCGTCTGATCCTGGACCATTACGGCCTTCTGGTGGCTGCAAGAAACTGTCTGGGGGAAACCTTTTCCTATGTTCTCTACCAGAAGAGCAGCCTCTATCCCTTTTATCGCCCTGACGGCCTGCCGGAGCTTTTCCTGCGGGCCGAAGACCTGCAACTGGGCTCGACCAGAGTCAGGTTCCGGCCCCGTCCCCCGAAGAAAGAAAAGCAGGCCAGGGATTTTGTCAAAAGAAAAGGCCGTGATCTTCAGCCGGAAAAGTGGAAGAACCAGGCCCTCCTGGGAGAGTGCTCCCATTGTCCGGAGGATCAAAAACTCAATGCCTTTACCGACCTTTTATGCAACAAGGCCACCGGCCTGCTGAATAAAAACATCACCCGGATCGAGCCCTTCACCACCACCCTGGGAGAAGGGATTGACATCAGGGAGACAATCCAGCACTGGAAGATCAGGGGTGGACAGCAGATCTACATCCGCCGTCAGGCGCCGTGCAAAGCGGCCGTAACCTCGGTCGTGGTCATTTTCCATGAGAGCTACCGGGACCGCGATTTTCCCTACCTGCGGACCTGGACCCGCGAGAGGTGGGAAGAGGTCGAGCGGGCTTTTTATGCCACCTCTCCACTCGACCATCCTATCGGGCCGCAGATCTTCCGCTGCGAATATGGCGGATTTCTGGCGAGCTACAACCGTCCGGGGCTTTCCGATATCTGGATCGATCCGGACTTCTCGTTCGCCTCCTGCCACGCCGAGCGGCTGCTCCTGGCCGGAGCCGCCTATTCGAATGAAAAAACCGTCCTCTACATAGCACCCAGCCCTCCCCGCAGGAGCATTGTCCGGATATGCGAGTTTCTGGGCAAGCGGGTAATCTACCTTGACCTGAGTCTCTATCCCCGCCAATACCTGGACCGCCTGCGGTTCTTTCATGTCCTTGGCAATCACCGGGTACGCGATTACGCCGAAGATTTCATCCATCCTCTGCGCTGATCCTTCTACGCACATGTTTCCAATAGTTGAGAAGCCAACCTGGTAAAGCTTAACCAACAGCCAGAACCAGGTTTTGCGCCTATGCAGGTAACTGCATGGGTGAAGCGTAAACAGGGAGGCAGTAGGCCGTAATCCTTTGAGGGTAAAGGCGAGTCGGCTCCGAAAATGACAATCGTTGTGGAGCAAGCTGACGTGATTCAAGACACGGAAGGCAGCAACGAAGCCACCGTTAAGAGGTGAGATGGTGGAAACTCCACCGGGGTGTGTGGCCACCCTCCAGGGTTGGGAGCATCATTTTCTTATCATGTCGATTGGCCCCATCTACTGCCACTCCTATCTTCCACTCCTGAAATCGATCATGCACCGTGTGGCTGCCCCAAGACATCGAGGCAATGATTCCCATTGACATCCAGTACGAAGGAGGTAAAATATAGCTCTCATAGCTTGACGATCATCCATCCGTGGTCGTCCTGCCTTCTTCTTGGGCTTTGGGGCGGGTAAGAGGGTTTCCATATGCTCCCATAGAATATCGGGAAGCTGATACAGAGAGGATATGCAACTGCTTTGCATTTCTATCACTTCCTTTATATTTCATTGATTTATCCTCTCTAGTGTATCATACTTCCCGTTATTTTTTCGGCTCTAACTATCTTCACAAGATTGTCAAGGAGAGTTTACCCTGGGAAAGTTTGAAGCTGGTAGTGGTGGAAAACTTACAAGACCTCAAAAAAGGCAAACAACCCAAGAGAGGGAAAGCATTCCGAAAGACGCTCAGTAACTGGAATTATCGGGAGTTGCTGAGTATATTGCAGATGCGCTGTGAGGAAAACCGTGTTTTCTTCCGGTCGGTCAATCCCTGTAAAACCAGTCAGACATGGAGGCAACTATTCGAGATAGTCAGGAACTTTCTGGAAAGGCAGGGAATTTTACCGGGCAACAACCAATAACATTGACCTATTGAGCGAAGCAACATGAATAAATCGTAATCGGGTAACAGGTTCCCCTTCGGGGATGCAAGAGGGAAGTTCGTGTAAGTCGAACATGGTCCCGCCGCTGTAATCGGGGACGAAATCTTCCACAAAGCCACTGTCTCTTTTGAACCAGACGGAGATGGGAAGGCGGAAGAAAGTAGAACGATCCGAAAGTCAGAAGACCTGCCTGTTATCGTTTTTCCAATCACCATTCTTCGGGGATTTGAGAATAAGGGTGAAGAAGCAGGGTGCAATCCTTAATGCGAAACGAAGCATTAAGGATTTTTTTTTGTTCTCTTCTTTTTCTCCCCACCAGGAAAGGAGGAAGACCGGCAGGAAAGTAATTCTTATGGGGATCAGCCATGATCTTATGGTTATGGCGCTGATTTTTAATGACTTCTACTATTTCTATTATCTAAGGAGAAAAAGATGAGAAAGAATCTGTTCCGGGCCTGTATGCCCGCAGTTGTTCTGTTTTTCGTATTCACTCCTCCGGCTCTGGCCGGAGAGAAAGAGCAGCCTTCGGAAAAGTCCATTGTCCTGCCTGAAATCGTCGTGACCGCGACACGCAACCAGGAGAAAACCGCCAGAATCCCCTCGCAGGTTACGGTCATTACCGAAGAAGATATCCGGCAATCCCCTGCCCAGACTGTACCCGATCTGCTTCGCGACGGAGCGGGAATACAGGTCAAGGATTTTACGGGAAGCGGACGAACCACCACGGTCGATCTTCGGGGATTCGGCGAGAGCGGGCCGCTGAATAACCTGGTTCTGGTCGATGGCCGCCGGGTTGATGAAATCGATATGAGCGGCGTTGACTGGACTCAGATTCCGCTCGATCGAATCGAGCGGATCGAGGTTATCCAGGGCAGTTGCGGGGTTCTTTACGGCGACCGGGCTGTCGGGGGAGTCATTAATATCATCACCAAAAAAGGAGAAGGCCGGCCTTCCTTTTCCCTGGCCGGGCATTATGGCAGTTATCAGAACCATAAGGAAACCGTGGGAGCGAGCGGCTCATCAGGCCCGTTCAGCTATTATGTCAATGCCGGATTCCAGGAAATGGACGGCTACCGGCAAAACAGCTTCACCCGGAATAAAACCACCGGCCTGAGACTATCCCTTACTTTCCCGGAGCGCTTTTCCTGTGATCTGACCGCAGGTTATAAGGAGGATAAGTATGGACTTGCCGGTTATCTGACTCAATCGGACCTGCAAACCTACAGCCGCTCTGGTTCCAGAAATCCCAAAAACTGGGCCAGTACGGATGAGTACTACTTCCATCTCACCCCGCAGGGTGATTTTGGAGACTTTGGCAATCTCAGGGTTTCACTCTCCTACCGGGACAAAAAACCGGATTCACATTGGATCGAATCAGATCCCAACTTTAATATCGTCATGAGCACCCACATCGAAAGATGGGGAATATTGCCCCAATATACCCTGAATACTTCATTTGCCGGATACACGAACACCCTCACCTGCGGCCTCGATTATTATAACGACCGTCTGGACGATACCCTGAACGACCTTGAGATCAGGAGAGATACAGCGGGCTATTATGCCCTCGATACTCAAGCCATAATTCCCGATCTCCTGCTGGCAACCCTCGGTTATCGGCAGGAGCAGGCAAGGTACAGATTTACTACGGCCGGGCCGGACGATGAGGCTGATCATGATATGGAAGCATTCCAGACTGGACTGGTCCTGGCCTACGCCAGTAACAGCAAGGCTTTTTTCTCCTTCGGTCAGTCCTTTCGCTTTCCGGCAACGGATGAGCTCTATTCGGCTTATTCCAGCCCCAGACTGAACAAGGACCTGAAGCCGCAGAAAACCAGGCAATATGATCTTGGCATCCAGCACAGCTTTGAGGACTGGCTGAGCCTTGGGGCTGACCTGTTCCTCATCGATACCTCGCAGGAAATCTTTTTCGATCCCTCGGAAGGATTTTTCGGTGCCAATACCAATTACCCCAAAACCCTCCGGTATGGTTCGGAAGTTAATGCCAAGGCTCTGCTGGGCCGGAAGATCAAGCTATCCGGCTCTTACACCTACCTTGATTCTCAACTGGATTCCGGGCCATATAAAGAGAGGGAAATTCCGGGGGTGGCCAAACATAAAGCACATCTTGGCGCCCATGCGGCCCTGTGGAGGTACTTCAGCCTGGATGTGCAGGGGCGCTGGGCAGGCAGCCAGTTTGGCATCTCGGACTGGAAAAATGAAGGAGAAAAGCAAAAAAGCTATGCCACGCTCGATACCCTGCTTCGCTTTAGCTGGAGGGGCTTCGATGCCTGGGCCGCAGTCAATAACCTGTTCAATGAGCAATATGACGAATACACCGGCTACAGCACCCGCCTCAGGGAGATGTACTACTATCCCTCACCGGAAAGAAACTATATGGCAGGAGTGTCTTACAAGATCAGCCTGTGAGGTTGCCCGCTTGACGTCTGGCAGGGGGGAGGCTGGGTGGGGGTGATGGTTATTTTCATTCTCCTCATCGAAAAACAGGGAGCCCCCGACACAGGGGCTCCCTGCTGTGGCAGATGAATTCACAGCCTTGAGAGTTGTGCAGTAGTTTGGGATATGCTCGCTTTCTTACTCACTCGCCTGGGAAACCTCGGCTTCCTCAAAAGTGGCCATACCGGTCAGGATACCTGCAGCAGCTTCGACCAGATTCATAGCCAGAGCCGCTCCCGTGCCTTCTCCCAGCCGAAGATCAAGATCCAGCAAGGGCTTTTTCCCCAGGGCTTCCAGGGCTTTTTTATGGCCCTGTTCCATGCTCTGATGGGCAGCGATCATATATCCGGCAGCATGAGGAGAGAGCCGATGGGCAATCAAAGCACCGGCCGTTGAAATAAATCCATCGATCAGAACCGGTTTTCTCAAAGAAGCAGCGCCAAGGATCATACCGGCAATACCGGCAATCTCAAACCCGCCTACTTTGGCGGCTACGTCCAGGGCATCCCGCGGGTCTGGCTGGTTCACTTCAATAACCTTTTTGACAACAGAGATTTTATGCTGCCACTGACGATCATCGATGCCGGTCCCTCGCCCGGTTACTTCCGCAGGCTGAAATCCGCCAAGAACAGCGATGATAGCACTGCTTGGGGTTGTATTGCCTATGCCCATGTCCCCTGTGCCGAAGATATCGACTGCCGGTCCAAGCTCACGGGCTACCTCAATCCCGGCTTCCAGGCAGCGGACAGCCTGGTCGCGGCTCATGGCTGCACCGTGGGCAATATTTCCTGTTCCAGAGCCCATATGCTTTGAGATAATCTTCCCATCCCTGACAAGATAGCTCAGATCGCCTGCTACTCCCATATCGACTACCACCACTCGGCTGCCCGTCAGCCGGGCAAGCACGTTAATGCCCGCTCCTCCTTCCACGAAATTCCTGACCATCTGGGCGGTTACTTCCTGCGGATATTTACTTACTCCTTCTGCGACCACTCCATGATCGGCGGCCATGATGACGATGGCTTTTCTCGTGGCTGGAGGATGGCTGGAGCGGGTTATGCCTGCCAGATCCTCAGCCAGGTCCATGAGGCGGCCAAGCGCCCAGAAGGGCATGGTGAGCTGGGAAAGACGCTCTCTCGCCCTGGCACGGGTAACCGGATCTTGAGGAACAATTTCTTTAAGGGTTGCTTCCAATAAATTCATATTCAAGCTCCTGCTCAATGTTATACTATCTATCAAAAAAAATCCCCGGACTCATTCTCACATAAGCCCGGGGATGCCGTTTTCCATCCTCGCTCTCCAGCATAACCACACCCTAATCCACGAGGGGTAATCATATATCTTCCCCATTCACCGGCAGGTCTTCTGGCTTCCGGATCATCTTACTCACTGCGCCTTCCCACCCATCGAAGGCAGTGGCTTTGTGCAGTTTTCATCCCCGGTTACAGCGGCGGGTCCGCAATGGTTTTCCACCATTTTCCCTTGAAAGCCTTTCTCTGGCTTTTCCTGTGAATCATATTTCGATAAATTATAAAATATATGCCATTCAGTGTCAAGGAAAAAGAATACTCACAGACCAAACTGATGGGAGCGACTATAACACTCCTCCCTCATCGATAAAGGGAAATGGGAAACATCTGTGAGCTTCTCACAACGAGAGGCGGGGTTTGCCCCCGCCTGTGTGTCGATGCCAATATCAATAATCTTCGGATAAGCCGCTTATCCTGCAAGACCAGAGCCAGCCAGGATAAAATCAGCGGGCACCGGTAAGCCTGACGTTATCAAAATCCACGATAGGATTGCCTTGCGCTCCTGGTTGTTCATCCACGGCGAATACTCCGACCATACCGGATAGATACGGAGCGCTGTCCTTGATGGTTTTCAATGCCGTGCCATTGACGGAAAATTCTATCGTCGGCCCGTTGCAGACCACTTTCAGGGTATTCCATACCTTGAGCCCCTGCTTGACAGCAGGACTCGTGGTCCAGGGTATCATCTCGTACCCGTTGCGTCCGTCAAACTTAAAGGCGCTGTAATAGCCGCTGCTCGCTATGGCAAATACATAAAAATTGCCCGTGTTACTCAACCGGAAAACCATACCCTGGGAGGCATCCGGATTGCCCTGCATCCGCCGAACATCGAGCTGATAGGTAAAGTTATCAAAAGGAGCATTATAGCAACTGGCCCTCAAGGCTCCTGCGCCACTACCCGCCATTCGGTAAACACTGTCCGTAAAAGACCATACCCCTGACTCGTCGTCGATCCAGTTTTCAGCCCGGCCACGGTCAAAGTCTTCAAAAAACCCATCCCCGGCAAGCACCTCCCCAGCGGAGGCAAGGGTATCCGAATTGTTCGCATTCTCAACCATGAGTTGAGCGCCGGCGTTCCCGGCAATGAATGCCCAAAAGGAGATACCAGCCAGGATCAAGCACAATTTTTTTAGAGCCGTACCTTTGAAATACATCATACGCATTCCTCCTTTAAGTGGCCTATCTTGAAAGTACTAGGTTACCAAGATGGCGGATGTTTAGTACATTTTTTAGAACAGATTTTATGGCTTTTATACTTATTATCCAAGTAATTAATATGTAAAATAGGTCGGAACTATAAGTAAGAAATATCTACTTCGGCAGGTCTATACATCTCTGTATGCAGGAAACTGAGGCAGGCATGGGGGCGGCAGACACGGGCCGGCTTTCCGGTCAGGCTGGATGGCTGGATATTATCCGGTATCCATCGTCAGGGGCGCCCTGGTGAAAAGGGCGCCCCTTCGTAGTGAGCAATAATGAGCGATGAGGAGAAACCTTATGGCTCCAGGGGATCAGCCACCACAAATGGAGTATAACTGATGCGGGAGCGGGAGAGAGACGAATTGGAAAAGCGGAGTTGAAGCCGGATTCTTTCTTTTGGGAGCAAGCCATTTGAACCGGTGGAAATTTTCAGATAGGGACTGCCATTCTCAGCGGTTCCCGATCTATTCAGCAGAGAGATACCATCCGGGAGCCCCTCCAGGATAAAACTCAAGGGGGAAGACAGTACCTCGCCGCTATTATTGATCAAAGTAACTATCTGCGCCCATTGACCGGATTGACGGTCCTGCCGGATTTGCTGGATTTTCTGGGTAAAAACTTCCATATTGTCACCAGGTATTCGACACAGAGCCAGGTTTGAGCGGTTTGACAGCTCTCCGACACTGCTTTCAGATCTCACCTGATAGATATACGTTTTCCCCTGCTCCACATCGGTGTCAACATAGTACTGCTCTGAAGTGACAGCAACCTCTTCAAAACCCAGAATCCCTGCATCATCATCTTTCAACAGTCCGATGCCATCTCCTCCGAGAAGCTGTTTACGATAAACGTGGCTGACTGAAGAATCGGCAGGAGCTGTCCAGCGCAGCTTTATCGATATCGTTTCGCCATCGCCATCGGGCTCGGCCTGGAGATTTCTGGCAAAAGGAAAGTGGTCATCTCCGAGCCAGACCTGAGCGCCATAATAGGGGTTAGCTGTTCCTATGAAAAGCCCCAGGGGGGTGGAAACCATGGTTCGAACGCCAATATTGAATTTATCCTTAAAGCCGTTCATGGTAACCGGATACCACTGAACACCGTTACGGGTTTTCCACAGGTCAAAACCGGCAATCAGGTTGGTAACTCTCTCGCCTACTACACCCGGCAGGTTCTGTCCATCACCGCCGCTCGACGGTTTGCCCTTGACAATATCCAGTATGCTTAAAACATCGGGACTTGCCTCGTTCAGCAGGTCCATTATGTCGGGATTCCGGAGGGTGATACTGCTGTCCATGGTAGCTACATAGAGCCAATCCTGATGAACTTCCATTCTCCATATATACCCTGCGAATGGATTACCCATACCGGCAGGCAGGCGGCTGATGGGGGCCTTGAATCCGTCCTCCGGAGTCATGCGGCTCCTGCCGCAGACAAGCTGCCAGGTATCGTCCGGATTGATTCTGATTATTTCTGCCGGTGCAGGTCCTACTTTGGTCACGAAATCGAACCCTCCCAGACCGCAACCCGTGCCGATATAGAGCCGATCGCGGAAGGTACACATACTGATTACATATTCATTCAGATTATAGGCTTCCCTTCCCAGACGATCACGACGCCAGGCGCCGTGCGTGACTACCGGCGTAAAGGCATAGTGCCCATTGGCATTCTTTGCAGCAGCATCCGTCTTCAGAACCGAAAAGCCGTTATCGGGGTCTACTGTTCCGACGTAGAGGTAGTTGTTGAACACTTCGACTTCGAAAGGCTGGACGTCCGGGGGGTTTACCTGGGTGATATCCGCGGTTACTGTCCCCCCCTCGGATGTGACCGTGGCCAGGTCTATCTCCATAAGCCTGGGCCGCTCCGGCAGATTCATATTGGCGGTCAGATACAGTTTTCCTTTATATTGAGCGAATGACCGCAATCCGAAGGTTTCGACATTTCCCAGGACCTGCGGCACCCTGCTTCTGACCTCCTGGAAATTTTTCCCATCCGTACTCCGCAGGAGTCTGGCGGGATAGTTGGGCAGCAGTTCTTTACTGAGGTATCCTCCAACGTACAGGGCCTCCGTTCCATTCGGCTCGACCGCCACTATCATGCCCCGATATCCTTGATCCCGTGCTATTCCCGAAGATATTTCCGGAGATTGATAGACCCGATCCCATCTATTCACCTGAGGATCATAAGCCCAGATCTCGGCACGGAAATCCGGATTATCCGGACATTCCACATCGGGTATTACCGGAGGGTAGTCCTCCGGTTTAAACACCATAGACAGATAGCACAGCATATCCCTGTTCGTACCAACATACAGTTTTCCCTTGAACCAAGCCATTGACCATGCATAGCTGTTATGCCGGGAACCAAACCCGTCCTCACTGACCTTCTCGAAACCCCTCTGGCCAATCATCTCCCATACGGACTGCTGATCCGCCTGACTGGCGACGGCAAAACCCATACGACCAAGAATAAGAATCGAGATACCAAGTGCTGCGATTAAAAACTTCACTGCATTTTTCCTCATGGCCTTTATCCCCCCTTGACTAAGTAAAAAATCCACCGTTAACCTCCATCCACCTGAACCATGAAATACCAAGAACCTGTTATCTTCTCATTGATAATCCCTCCTTTGTTTGAGGTTTTTTACTTGAAGTCCACTCTGGGAAAGAATTTATCGAGCAGTTCCAGGAGAACATGAGGTGATTGCATTGGATAGAAATGCCCCTGGTCAGAAATCGTCGCGAATTCACAATCCGGCATAATTTCTTTGAGTCGCTCTCCAATAGCGCGGTAAGGAGAAAAAGAACCATAGATGCAAAAGGCAGGACAGGAAATTTGAGAGATTTTCTCCTCGGTCAAGCTTTTTACCGACCGAAACTCCTTCAAGACCGAAGTATCTTCGATCAGATGCACAAGGCGGTCCGATTGCCTGGTGCCCCCGATGCGAAGGCCATGCTGGATAGGTACATAAAAACTTTTTCGCACAACATTTTCCACATCCACCAGTTCTTCCTCGGTGTGGATTCCCACCCGCTCCAGATCGTCCCGGTAGAGCTCCCATCCCTGCCAGTCATCGAGCCGCCGAAGGTGCAGCAAGGCGGGGATACCTGCATCCAGGATCACCAAACCAGCCGTTTGCTGAGGATAGGCAGCCGCAAAATGGAGAGCGATCGCCCCACCGAAGCTATGGCCGATGAGCAGGGCGCGGGTAATTTTCAGATGGTCCAAAAGGCCTTTCAACTCTTCAATCATTTCATCCGAGGTATATCCGGACGCTGGCCGGTCGCTGTATCCGTGTCCCCGCAAGTCGTAGGCGGTGACCCGGTATTTTTTGGCCAGGGCGGGTAAAATATTCATAAACCAGATGGACAGGTTCCCGGTAATCCCGTGAATCAAAACAACGTCAGGACCTTTTCCATGCTGCTGATAATGGATAGCTAATTGATTTACCAAAACTTTCGGCATCACTTTTTCCTGAATTTAGAGATATTGATGGATCCAGCCATTCAACCGCTCGAATGTGCTGACAAATTTAAATGGAAGCAAAACAGCAATAACCTGTTCCCCAGGTTTTTGAAAAGGCGGTTATCAGTTTTCAGTGGAAAACTGATAACTGATAACTTTTTTATTAAACATACCCCAGGCTTTTCAGCCGAAGCATGATCTGCTCCTGACCTTCTGTATCTTCAATCTGAGCAGGAATATCCTGGCCTCGTTCCGGAGGCAGAGTAGGAGCGCCAGTTTCTACCGGATGGGCCTGTAAATACGCCGGGTCGAAAATCTGGGTCATTACCTGTCCTTCCATGTCTGCCGGTATCGGGACTCCCAGGGTATAGAGCAATGTCGGGGTCATATGAACAATAGATGCAGGAGGCATAACCACGCCTTTGCGGATGGCCGGACCAACGGCTGCGAAAATCCCTTCAGGCCGGTGGGTGCCCATGATTTGGGAACGGGGCCGGCAGCAGACATCGGAAGGATAAATGGAGATAAATCCGCTGTCCCGCAAGGTCAGAGTCAAATCCGGGGCACAGTCGATATAATCTCCGGCAAATGCCTCCTCCCTGGTCCAGATTTCTTTGATCAGGGGCTCGCCGGTTCGCGGATCGAGGCAGTTGGTGCGCAGCTTTTCCATCAGCTCCTCCCGGAAAGAGAGGTATTCAGCAGGCGGAATCCCCTCCTCTCCACGCTTTCCAGCCACCTGAATAATGATCCCGTTGCTGCTGGCTGTTGCGGCATATGCCTTGGTCTTCTTCCAGTCAAGATGGAGAAGGCTCCGGTAGGGGGATTCCACCCCCAGGCTTTCCATGTCGTCTTCGGAGGGCCTGGTATTGCCCTTCCACTTGAGATATCCCTGCTCGCAGAGCCATTGATTGAGATAGAGGATTTCTCTGGTCGGCCCAAAACCATGGTCGGAGGCAAGGAAAATGTTTGCCTGCGGACCAGCCAGATCAACGATTTCCTGAAGGAACTCGTCCAGGTTCCGAAAATATTGCAGGCACAGCCGCCGCACTTTTTCCTCCCAGGGTAAGAGCTTACCAAGGGCATAAGCCGGATCTAAAAACCGCCAGCAAACATGCTGGATACGATCCAGGCCGTCAAAAACTGCGGCTGTCAGGTGGCAGGGGTCATTCTTCATTAAATATCGCATCACCTCAAACCACTGCCGCTCCCGGCGAATATGCAGTGAAATCCAGTCTTCATACTCTTCCTTTTGACACCCCTTGACTGACTTTTCTTCTTCCCGGAAGTTCAGGGCCATCTCCCTGGTATCGAGCCCGGGAAGATTCCGCAGACGGTCGAAGAGGTCTTCCGGATAACTGTTCTTCCTCAGCCATCGCCAACTGACCCAGCCCGGAATGATATAGCCGGAAATCGACGGAGGGGGATTCATGCCGATGAAATTCAGACTTCCGGCCCGCATCCCATGCCGGTTCACGATCGACCAGATGGTTTCCCGCTGGATATTGCGGAAGGAAAGCCATTTGATATACCGGCTTTTGGGCGATTCGAATTGCAGGAAGTTAAACACGCCGTGCGTTCCGGGCCGGACTCCGGTTATCAGAGATATCCAGGCCGGCGGGGTCAGGGGAGGAATAACGGAAGTCAATTCTCCCCGGCATCCCAAAGAAAGCAATTTCTTTAAAAAGGGCATAGTTCCGTCTTCCATGAGATGATCCAGCACGGTAAAAGATGCCCCGTCAAGTCCGATTAAAACCGTTTGCCTGTCAAGACAGCTCATGCTCATTCTCCAGATTTTGGTGAATAAAACTGACCAGGTCTCTGACCTTGATATCCCGGACTTCCCGCTCTCCGATGCCCGCCAGGTATTCCGCGAAGGGGAAGGGACGGTTGAAATGCTCCTCAATCATTGATCCCAGAACCACGGCATCGATCGATTCAAAATCCAAGTCGGTAAAGAGCGAGGTATCCGGCGTGATCTCACCGGAATACTCCCATTCGTCTTTCAGACTGCTGATGATTTTCGATACTGACTTAAAAATGTTTTCCTGATTTCTCTCATCCATTATGGAATCCCTCAAAAATCGTAGTGGCAATTATGTATTCTTTCTCCTGAATAGTGTATACCTGGATGGGGTTCATCCCAAGGCCGGGGAATTCTTTCCTGAGATCTTCCCCCAAAGATACTTTTACCTCCCCTGTCGGAAAGTCGAATGCAGAAATTATGATGCTTCTCCATAAATCTCCATTCTGGCCCCGTCGTCCAAGGGCCTTGATCACTGCCTCCTTTGCGCATCGGAACCGGATGGCGACTTCTGCCTGACCGTTTCTATCCAGCCCGGACAGAATGGTTTTCTCTTCCGGACTGAAAATGCTCTCAAAAGATTCTTCCGGCAATCGAATCTGTTTCCCGCTTGCAATCTGCGGGGACAGGTCTATGCTGATCCCGGCAGTCAGCCGCCCTCCTTCGGCTGCTACGGCTATGGCAGCATTGTCGGTATACGCCAGGGAGAAAGAGGGGATCACCGGCACCTGTCTCATCCATTCTCCCTCAAGTTCCGGTTTCTCCTGCTCGGCATCGATGATGCTGACATCTGCCGGATAAAAATGCCGGTCAAAAGAGGCTTGCAGAAAGCCCCGGATAGCATCCTTGGCCACCATTCTTCCAAGCAGCCACTCCCCCTGCTGCCTGGCCGAAGGCATCTGATGATAGATTTCCCGCTCCCGGCGGCTTAAGACCATATAAGCCATGACATGCCTGAACACGTCCGCTTCTCCCCGCCAGAACTGCTGAATCAGGGAGTAAACCGGAGGCTTCCGGCTCTCGGCGGTCACCCCGGCCTTCGGTTCCAGGAGTCGTCCGACAAAGCCTCGATGCGGAAATCTCCAGAAGTCATATAATTCTCTGGACCAGTAGAACCGCCAATCCTCCCAGCCGATGAGCTGCACCACCAGCCGTCCATCGCCGGTCAAAAGGTCAAGATCAGCCCGGACCTGGGTAGCGGTTACCTCCCGCAGCCGCATCAGGGTCTGCAGGCGGCTTCCGGGGGCAGGGGGCGGCCCATACAGGCGCAGGGACTCAAGGGCAATGGGGAAAATGACAAAACCGCTGTCCAGATACTCGACCGGCCAATAGCCCACCAGTTGTCCGGCTGCATCCAGTAAAAAAGGATCGGTCAAAAAGTCCGGCTGAGGACCGGACCGGAAGAGACCGGCTCTGGGCAGGGTCTCCAACCGGGCCTTCAATCCATTTTCCCCGACGGAATCCAGGGATACAATACCCTGAAATCTTGGACCGTGAAACATCCGGTGCTCGCTGTAAACCTGCTCTGCCGTGTGGCTGGCAGTCCGCTCATTCTGCAGGACGAATTCCCGAACAGGAGGAGGAGAAGGATACTGCGCGGCAAAAAACACCCGGCCGCTGATTACCGGCTTTTGATCCGCATCGGGAGGAGGTGTTCCTTTCACCGAATTGAAAATCTGAACCATCGCCTCTCCCGGAGCCACTGCCTCTGCCCTGATTCTGAGGGTGACCGCTTCCTCGCGCTCCAGGCAGATCCATTGGCTGGCTGCCACTCTGTCAACCCGCACCAGTTCCTGACCGGGAAATAACAGGGAAGCAACCTCGGCCATGATTTCAATGCTCACGGTCATGGGAACTACCGGCAGGGCACCCAGCGAGGCATCGAATTCGGAAATCTTCTGGCCGAACCGGTGATCATCCAGGAAAAGATCCTCCCGCAAATCTATCTGCCTCACTACGGTAACGCTTTTTCCCGGCTTCAGATCGATAATCGTCCCCACAAAGGGAAGAATCCTGTCGCTGCCTGAGTCATCCCTGGGCTCGACGGGGACTGGTTCCATGCTGGGGGAATCAGCGGGAGCTTCGATTTTTTTCTTGAGATAATCAATAACCTGGCGGATGGTTTTCAGGCCTGAGATGCGCTCAACATCCTCTTCCCCTAATTGAGCATACTGACTGCGGAAAGAGCCGACAATCTCCACCCGCTTGATTGAATCGATACCCAGATCACCTTCCATGTCCAGGTCAAGATCAATCATCTCTTTCGGGTATCCTGTTTTTTCGCTGACCAGATCGAGCATGATCCGCGTAAGCTCTTCCTCGGTCATCGAAGAGGATTGCTTTGGCTGCTGATCCGCATCCTCAGTGACTGGACTCCCGCTGCCGCCGGGGCTCCCTGTTTCGGGGAAATGACGATTCAGGTGGGACTCCTGTCCTTGCCCCGTTTGTATGTGGTCTGTAGGAGCAGGCCCCTGTGCCTGCCCTTTTGGTGCCGCCCCTGCACCTGACCTCTGGCCTCCTACATCTGGCCCTTCCTCACTGACCACTGGCCACTGGCCACTGGCCACTCTCCTGGCTCCTGACTCCTGGCTCCTGACTCCTGGCCCCTCCTCACTGACCACTGGCCACTGGCCACTGGCCACTGCTTTCCGCTCCAGATAAGCCTGCATCATCTCCTTCTGGGTATCGAGAAAATTGCTCATGGTCTGGAAATAGTGCTGCATCACTGGTGGGGAAGGAGCCTGCAAGGATGGAATCTGGTCCTGGAATTCAGCCTCTACCTCCACCCTGCCTCTCCTGCCACAGGGGCTCCCTGCCTCGATGGGGAGGGGATTTTGGGGTGCTTTTTTAATCTTGCGCTCTTTAACAGATAAGGAGTACAGGCCAAGAGGAATCTTAAGCTCCACTCCCCTGGGCTTTTCCCTGTGCTCGCCATCTGAAAAGAAAACAGGCTGCGGCGAGCGGTATTGATAGAGATACGGCAAGTTCAAAGGTATCCGTTGAGCGCTCAGCAGGCCGATCAGATGATTGAGCTGGGTGATCCCTGATCGTCTCATGACGTTGGAAGGAATGGCCAGATGAGGCTTGCCCCGCAGGATATCCTCGACAAAAGCGGTCAGGTTCCCCCTGGGACCAGCCTCAATAAAAATCCTGGTGCCCGAATTGTACATATTTTCGATGGTCTGGCGAAAAGCCACCGGCATGATCCAGGTCTTTACCGCAAGCTCCAGTATCTCGTGGGCTTTAGTCGGATACGGGCTGGCGGTGGTACAGGAATATATCTCGGTCCTGGGGGCGGAAAGGGAAAAGGATGAGAAATATTCCTCCAGAGGAGGACAGATCGGAGCAAAGAGCGGAGTATGATACCCCCGGTCAAAGGGCAGTTTCTCAAAGGGAATTGCCCTGGCCCGCAGGCGGCCGATAAACTCTTCCGCCGCCCCTTCCTCTCCGGTAATCACGAGTTGATGAGGGCAATTATCGTCCGCCACGTACATTTTTCCCTTGAACTGTTCGAGAATCGGATTGATCTGGGCAAGACCCGCACCCACGGCAATCAGAGTGGCCCTGGGGATATCGGGATCGAGCGAGAGCTTGCGGTAGATCTGATTCAGCCTGCCCGTGTTATGTAAAAATTCATCCGCATCGATTATGCCGGAAAAAACCATAGCCGACCATTCCCCGGCACTGTGGCCCACCATCTGATCGGGCTTGATGCCAAGATTACCGAGCAGGGTATGCATGGCCAGATTGCTGGTCAGGACAGCTTCCGTTGCCCGGTCCATTCTCCAGAGCCGGTTTTCGGCCTCGATGCGCTCCTCTTCGGAAAAGAAGGGTGGAGCAAAGATATTGTAACTCGGCAGATCCTTTTGCCCCTGCTCCAGAAGTATCCGGTCGGTCCGGTCAAAGCAGGAGCGGACTTCCGGAAAATAAATACACAGATCAGCCAGCATATTCACATACTGAGCACCCTCGCCGGGGAAGAGAAAAGCCAGCTTTCCTCCCTTGCTGACAGGGGCATCGAAGAAGTAAATTCCCTGCAGGTCCTTGATCTGCCGGCATTCCGGATCAGCAAGACGCTGCCGGGCATAGGCCATTTTTTTCATCAGATCATCAGCGCATGAGGCAACCACGGCCAGGCGGCATGGTTCATCACCGAGTTGCGTGTTCAGGCTGTAGGCCAGATCGCGAAGCTGTGTCCGGGGGTATTGCCCCAGAAACTTTTGGATGCTCTCGATCTGCTGAACAAGCTCCGGGCGGGTGTTTCCGGAAAAAATGCAGGTTTCCGTTTCCCAAAAACAGGGAGTGCTGTCCTGAAAGCAGAAGTCAGGAGTCAGGAGACAGGAGTCAGGAGAAGAGCTGTTTTTATTCTGAATTCTGACTCCTGAATTCTGGCTCCTTTTTTCACCCCCCACATATTCTTCCAGGATAACATGAGCATTGATGCCTCCAAATCCGAAGGCATTCACTCCTGCCCGCCGGGGAAATTCTTTTTCTCCATGAATCCAGGGCCGGGTCTCGGTGTTCAGGTAGAAGGGGGTTTTTTCGATTTCCAGTTTGGGATTGACCGTTGTGCAGTGGATCGTGGGCGGCAGAACCTTGTGATAGAGGGCCAGGGCTGCTTTGATCAGTCCGGCAACTCCAGCCGCAGGCATGGAATGCCCGATCATGGATTTGACCGTTCCCAGAGCGCACCGGGGGCCGGATTCATCACGGTCTCCAAAAACCCGCCTCATGGCCTGAACCTCGATAACATCTCCAACCGAAGTACCGACCCCATGTGCTTCGATCATCCGGATCGTGCGGGGAGACAGCCCGGCGTTTTCATATGCCCGCCTCAGGGCAAGCTCTTCTCCCTCCAGCCGGGGGGCAACCACACTGACTGCCCGCCCGTCGCTGGAAACACCGATCCCCTTGATCACCGCATAGATCCGGTCTCCATCCCGTTGTGCATCGGCTAACCGCTTCAATATCACCACCCCGGCTCCCTCTCCGGGCAGGGTACCATCCGCATCCTTGTCAAAAGGGCGGATCTGAGACCGGAGCGACATGGCCTGGAAGGCACAAAAGATGAGCAGGAACGGAACATTGGCAAAGATGTGGACCCCGCCGGTAATGGCCAGATCACATTTTCCGGTCAGAAGGTCCTGTACCCCGATCTCGGTGGCGATCAGGGAAGAAGCGCAGGCTGCGTCCACGGTGAAGTTCGGCCCCATGAAATCCAGACGGTTCGCTACCCGGCCCGTCGTCAGATTGGGGATAAAAGCCGGAGCCGAGTCCGCACTGAACTTGGGAAGATTGCCGAGAAGCTCCCGGCGGATTTCAGCCAACTCTTCCTGAGTAAGCTCCGGATGAAGGTTTTTCAGAATCTGCAGGGTCTGCTGGGTAACGATACTTCGCTGGATAAGGTTGGAGGCCCCCACCCCCAGATAATTCCCCCGGCCAAGGATAAACTCCGTGCGCTGATTGTCAACCTGACGGTCAAGATACCCGGCATCTTTCAGTGCCCCATGAACCACCTGCAAAACCAGGAACTGATCCGGCTCGCCTCCTTCCACTCCCAGAGGCATGACCCCATATTGAACAGGGTCAAAGTTCATGAATTCATCCAGATACCCCCCCCGCTTGCAGTACACCTTATTGATATCATCCGCCTTTTCCGAATAATAGAGGTCGGCATCCCATCGCCGGGGCGGGACATCGATGACCGCATCTGTCTTGGAGAGAATATTGTGCCAGTACGACTGAAGGTCCGCAGCTCCGGGGTAGACACAGGCCATGCCGATAATGGCCACGTCTCCCCGGACAGTCGCCCCCTCCCTCTCAGTGCCTATACTCATGTCATCACCTCATCCGCTCTGTTTTTTCAGCTAATCGATTCAAAGACTTGCTACAAGCAGCTTCCATATCTTCAAGCAGGGCAATCAGTTGTCCTTCCTCAGTATAAAAAGCCAGATCCGCGTGGAGCATACCGGGTATGGATTGAGGCAGTATCCTCCCCTCGAATCTGATCCGGGCCCCGGACAGCGGAGCCAGAATCCGAAAGAGCCGGAACCGCGAGGGAAGAGGCATCATATCCCAGTAAGTCCTTGACCATAAGATGATCATCTGCAATCCACAGTCCATGATTACCGGATCGATCAGCCAGGTACCCGGAGGGTTCCCGGCCAGGAGCTTGTGAGGATCTGACGGGGTCAAAAATCCCTGGATGCCATTGACCCCGATATCATGGATGGCGGTAATTCCCTGAAACAGATATCCATGAAACAACATCTGCTGATACGCCTCCCGGGTACTCAGCGGGAAGGGCCTGGCCTCCATCAGGGCCGGAGGCTGCCAGTCAAGACGATCATTGGCCTTTTTAGACATCTCGATGGTGATGCTGTAATGGCATCGCTGGGACTTGTCAATATTCTGTATTTCCACCTTTATGACCAGAGTTTCTGGATTCCCGCTGCCACAGGGGCTCCCTGGTTCGCGGGATTGACGACTTAACCCTTGTTTTTCACTGACCACTGACCACTGACCACTGACCACTGATTGCAGGGGGGTAGCCACAATACGGACCTTGGTGGGCTTGGCAACGATGATCCCCTGCCACACCCGCATATCCCGGATCTGGCTGATGTGCCATTCAGGCCATCCCAGTGAGGCCACTTCGGCCATCAGCTCAAGAGCCATCGTCATCGGCAGAACCGGCTTTCCGTCCAGGCGGTGATCCTGAAGGTACAAATCCCGTTCGATATCCAGTTCACGGACGATTTCAATCACTCCCTCTTCATTGGGAGGAAACGCGATCCCTGGAGCAAAGAGGGGAAAGACCTTTGCATCGGGCCTCGTGCTGCCGCCTTTGCTGCCCAGGGCAGCCTCCCAGCCTCCTCCCCCCAAAATGACCTCGACCTCGCCCTTCGGTCCGCAGCAGATTTCCTGGTCCAGCATCCGTGGGCCTTCGGAGCGGGAGACGAGCTGTACTCCATGCCTGAGAAATTCCGCCTGGAGGGCAGGAGGAACCATATTGGAATTCTCCCATGGGCCCCAGTTGATCGAAACGATTTTCCCCGGCCACCGGTCATTCAAATAAATGGCCAGTTTATTCAAAATCTCGTTGGCAGCCGCATAGTCTCCCTGCCCCCGGTTGCCGAAGCGACCGGCTACCGAGGAGAAAAAGACCATGAATTTCAGCGAGTCAAAACGGATCTTCTGGCTGAGGATAAAGGCACTGTCAGTCTTGGTGTCAAAGACCCGGTCAAAGGAATCAGCAGTCTTATCCCTGATGAATTTGTCCTCGATAATTCCCGCTCCGTGGATCAGTCCATCGATTCGGCCAAAGGTTGTATAAATTTCATCAATCAAGCCAGCCAGAGACTTGCCATCCCGCACATCTACCTGATAGTAGTGTACCCGGGCACCCAGGTCCTGAATAGCCCTGATGCTGGCCCGGATTTCCTCTGCCTTGATAATATGCTGATATCTGGCCTCGACCCTGGCCGGAGTCACCTCTTTCCCCTCTCGTTTCATCTGCTCAATGATGCGTGATTTTACCTCCTGAAGGGATCCGGTTACATCGAAGGGGGGCTCGTTATCCGGCAGCGCGGACCTTCCCAGCAGAATCAGGATAGGCTGATACCGCCGGGCCAGTTCCCTGGCTACATCGGCGGTAATGCCCCGCGCTCCTCCGCTGATGAGTATGACCCAGGAAGAATCGATCTGCATCCGGGGGGTATCGTACTCCTGAATCGGCGCAGGTATCGGCTGCAGGGTAAACCGGCTTCCGTGGCAGTACCCAACCTCCACATCCTCCGCCCGGCAGTGCATCTCATTCAGCAGTTGTTGAACCAGCCGGGGCATCTCCTCCTGGGGGGCCAGGTCCACTGCCTTCATGACCACTTTCGGCCATTCATATTTCAAGCTCTTGATCAGTCCGGCACAGCCTCCCTGAGAGGGAGAAAGGCTGCGGGCCCCATTCAGTGGAATACTGCCGAATAAGCCGCCCATGGAAGTGACAGCCATGAGAAAGCCTCCCTGTGTTGCAGCAGCCTCCCGGAAATCCTGCTCCAAAGACTTGGCGAAGTAGAAAAGGCTCTTTACCTCAAGTCGCAGCCGCGCTCTCCATTGGTCGAGGTCCATTTCAAAAATTCCCTGATCTTTCCGGAAAGGATACAAATGAATCAAAGCTCCAATCGAGCCCTGCCGCTGACGAATACTGTTCACCAGGGATTGGACACCCTCTGCGGCACCAAAATCAGCCTCATAATATACGGGAAAGCAGGAGTCAGGAGTCAGGAGACAGGAGTCAGGAGAAAGACCGCTTTTATTCTGAATTCTGACTTCTGAATTCTGACTCCGCTCCCGTGTATTTCCCGGCCGAACCAGGACAACCTTATACCCCTGCTCCGAAAGCGTTGTGGCCAGAAGGCTGGCCAGACCTGCGCGATCCTCGGTAATTACCACTACTTTGCTTTTGTCAAGAGCACTCTTCCCCTGGCGGCAGGGCGTTTCCACGCCCTGCAGGATAAACCGGGAAACCGGCGCAGGGACCGTGTCCTGCGGCGTCTCCGGGCGGTCCTCTGGAGCTGCCCCTGCATCTGGCTGATCACTGACCTCTGACCACTGATCACTGACCACTCTCCCGACTCCTGACTCCTGACTCCCGACTCCTGACTCCTGACTCCCGACTCCTGACTCCTCTTCCCCGGCTTTGGCTATCCAGTCGATAATTTCCTGCAGGGTTTTTACCCCACTCAAACTTTCCATTTCCTTTTCTATGCTTTGCCCCAGCGAAGAGCTAAACTCCCGCTGAAAACTCCCCAGAATTTCCACCCGCTTGATAGAGTCGATGCCAAGGTCAGCTTCCATATTCATGCTTAAATCGAGCATTTCGGGGGGATATCCTGTCCGCTCACTGACAATCCTGAGCAGTAATTCCTGAATCTGTTCCCGGCCTATTGTGGAGGATGCTGGAAGAATCTTTTTCTCTTCTGCCTTGAGGGCTTCTTCTTGAGGGGATTGCTCCCTGGCTGAAGCCGCCTCAGGCGAGGGGGACAATACAGCCTCAAAGCCCGTCTCCCCGCGAAGAACCTGCGGGGGCAGGCTTTCGCCTTCCCCACCCTGCATCCCGGCCTGCAGCGGTGCAGCCTGTCCGCCATCATCCAGGTCAGGAGGAAGAACCACTCCTGACTGCATGTAGCGCAGCATCACCGCTTTTTGCGTCTCTAAAAACCGGTTCATCATTTCCTGGAATTGAAGCATGACCTGATCTTCAGCTCTTGGCATTGGCCCTGGCGCCACGATTTTCTCCGCTTCTTCCCTGGCCTGGGGGCCTTTTTTCTCATACTCATATCTGTCTTGAATATCCTGCTGGCGTTGATTTATCGTATTCTTCACCGGAGCATCCCCTTCCAAGCCTATTCTTTGGTCCTTTTTGAGAAATTTTCGCTCTTCCTCCTCACCGTTACTCGTACCTGGTCTGACCTGACTTTTCCCCTGAGCGGCAGATACAGCCTCCTGCCAGGGACGGATACGGTCTCCCCGAACCATCCAGGTGGTTGGAGACAGGGTCCGGGCGGATGGACGGATCCCCCCTGCCGCCGACTGGCCACTGACCACTGACCACTGACCACTGGCCCCACCGGCAACACGGCCTGAGTACAAAAGGTCGAGATTCACCGAAACTCCCTGAACAAACACCTGGCCCAGGCACTGTTGCAGGTGCAATAATCCTGGTCGCCCCGGTTGGTCCAGAGCAACGCTCACGGCAGGGCGGTCTTTGAGAATCTGGCCGACCAGCCGAGTCAGAACGCTTTTGGGCCCGACCTCAATAAAAATCCGTGCCCCGGCCTCATACATGGCTTCAATTTCCTGTCTGAACCGGACGGAGTTAGTCAAATGCCTGACCAGTTGATCAGCTATCGCTTCCGGATCGGTTGAATGGGGAGCAGCAGTGGTATTGGAATAGACTGCTATTTTCGGTTCCTCCATCGGTAGACTTCTCAGGAACTCGGAAAACCTCTCCTGAGCAGGACGGATCAAAGGAGAGTGAAAGGCACAGGAAACCTCTAATACCCGCGCCTCAGCTCCGCAGGCTGCGCACCGGTCAACCACCTGCTGGACGGCCTTTGGTGTTCCTGAGACGACTATTTGCTGTGGCGAATTGTAATTGGCAATCCATACTCCCTCTATCCCCGAAACAAGCCCGCTAACCTGCTCTTCAGAACCCCTGACAGCAGCCATGATTCCGGGGCAGGAATCTGCGGATTCCTCGATAATCCGCCCCCGTGCCGCTGACAGGAGCATCAGAGATTCTTCGCTGAATGCTCCGCCAGCCCACAGAGCCACATACTCGCCATAGCTGTGTCCGGCGGCCATGTCAGGATGGATCTCCAGTTGATTCAGGAGATGGCACAAGGTCACACTGACCGCTCCGATAGCAGGCTGAGCCATACTCGTTCGGGTCAATTCTTCCTGCTGCCTGGCTTTATCCTTCTCATTGAAGACCGGCAGGGGGAAAATGTAACTACTCAGCATGCCATGCAGTTTTGGCTTCAATATCCGGTCTATCCGTTCAAAACAGGACCGGACACACGGAAAGTGAAGGGCAAGGTCTTTAGCCATATTGGGGTACTGTGATCCCTGGCCGGGGAAGAGAAAGGCAATTTTCCCGGCTGCTCTGGCGGCAGGACCGGTCATGAAGATGCCCCGGGGATCGTGATAATCGATCATCTCCGTGGAAGAGAGAACCTCCCTGGTCCGCTCAAGTTTCTGAATTAAATCCTCCCCAGAGGAAGCCACCACGGCCAGCCGAAAACCCGGAAAAGCATTATCAGAGCAGGAGTCAGGAGTCAGGAGACAGGAGTCAGGAGCAAGACTGCTTTTATTCTGAATTCTGACTTCTGAATTCTGACTCCTTCCCATTATTTTTCCCTTGAGCTGCTCCCAGCGGGTGGCGGCCAATTCCGGCAGAAGGGATGATGGCTCTTTGGGAAGGTTTTGGAGATTTTTCATCATCGAATTAACCTGGTCCACAAGATCCTGTTTTGACTTTGCTTCCCACAAAAGGAGCTCTCCCGGCCACCGCTGATAGAGCACCGGTGCTGTTTGCTCAGAATAGCCCTGGGTATACTCTTCAAGCACGGCATGGAAATTTGTTCCCCCAAATCCAAAAGCACTGACCCCTGCCCGCCGGGGACACTCTCCCTCGCTGTTGAACCAGGGGCGGGATTCGGTATTGACATAAAAAGGGCTCTGATCGAAATTGGCTCTTTTATTGGGCTGGCTGACGCCCAGTGTCGGTGGCAGAACTTTGCTGTGCAGGGCCATAGCCACCTTGATCAGCCCGGCTATTCCGGCCGTGCATTTGGTATGACCGATCATGGACTTGACTGACCCGATAGCGCAGCTTTGAGCCCTGGCCCTGGCATCGGCAAACACTTTGCTCAGGGCCTGTACCTCGGCCCGGTCACCAGCCACTGTCCCTGTCCCATGAGCTTCGATCAGCCCGACAGTCGAGGGGCTGATGCCAGCCTGGGCATAAGCCCGCTTGAGAGCCAGAATCTGCCCCTCCGGCCGGGGCGCAGTCAGGCATTTATCCCGGCCGTCACTTGAGCTGCTCACAGCCTTGATGACAGCATAAATCTTATCCCCGTCGCGTTCCGCATCAGCCAGTCTTTTCAGGATTACTATGCCCACTCCTTCTCCCAGCACGATCCCGTCCGCGCTTTCATCCAGAGGGCGTGACTGGCCGGTCGGAGACAGTGCCTGGGTTTTGGAAAAGCACAAATAGGTAAAGGGATTTTGCATGGTATCGCTTCCGCCGACCACAACCATGTCACTGCTGTAGGTCTGAAGCTCCCTGACCGCCAGATAAACGGCAGCCATCGAGGATGCACAGGCCGCATCCACGGTGAAGTTGGACCCTCCCAGATCAAACCGGTTGGCTACCCGTCCCGCAGCCACATTCATCAGGATGCCGGGGAAGGAGTCTTCGGTCCATTCAGGGAAAAATCCGTTCATCCGGGAAATAATCCGCTCTCCCTGAAGCAGGCCATCGCTCAGATGCTCCATGAGGGGAAGAAATGAGCGGATGCTGTAGCTGATTCCCAGATCAGCCACCCCCCCACCGGCTCCCAGAATCACCGAAGTCCGGTCCCGGTTGAAGGAGCGGTTCAGGTAACCGGCATCTTTCATGGCTTCTCTGACTACCTGAAGAGTCAAAAGGTGAAGCGGTTCTATCGAGCGCAAGGTGTTGGGCGGCATCCCATACTCCATGGGATCAAAAGGGACTTCATCGACAAAACCGCCCCATTTGGAGTAAATCTTGTCCTGAGCTTTGCGATCCGCATGATAGTAAAGCCGGTAGTCCCACCGGTCCGGGGGAATTTCCTCGATCGCGTTGACCTTATCGAGAATATTTGCCCAATAGGCGCGGACATCAGAAGCTTTCGGCAAAATACAGGCCATGCCGATAACCGCCACTTCAGGGATTTCAGGAGCAGAGAACCGGGCCGTTGTGTTTCCTTTTTTCTCGGCGTTAATCAATTCCTCGAATTTTTCTGCACCCTTTCGACAGATATCCTGATGCAGCGCTTCGATGGACAGAGGCCGGTCCCGCAGAGCGGCAATCTGACCGATCATGTACAGGCCCCGCTCCCGCTGCTCCTCGATGTTGAGCGGAACATACTGCGGCGGAGCTGCATTATCCGTTGAAGGCTGCCGGTCAATGCCTTTGGCGGCAATTCTGAGACGGCCAAGATTCAGGGATTCCAGTGCATTCCTGACCTCTTCGATCGGGCGACCCTCAGAGAGCATTCTCTCCTTTTCGGCGATGAAAAGCCGGGTAAAGGGAGTGGATAAGCAGCGGGTTACATAACCGGGACTGGTTTCCAGCCGGATGGTACCCTTTGCGGCCAGGGCCTGCTGCTGAAATTCCTGAATGATCGCTCCGCTCGAAACCGCTTCTTCAGTAAACAGGTAGGCAGAGCCTGCCTGAATACCGACCGCAACTCCAAGGTCTGCCAGGGGAGTAATGGTGAGCGCCGCTATCAGAGAAGAGAAGGCATCATGAATTCCACCGGCAAGCAGTACCTGGCAGGAAGAAGCATCGTCCCTGGTCGAGAGAAAGTCCAGGAGGACCTCGAGGCAGCTTTCCCACAATATAAAGCTGCTTCGCGGCCCAAGGTGGCCGCCGCACTCCAGCCCTTCGAAAATAAACCTTTTTAATCCCTCCCGGAGGAACAGCTTCAGCATTCCCGGTGAAGGGCAGTGCAGATAGGTCATAATTCCCTGCTGTTCAAGATATTTAGCCTGCTCAGGCTTCCCTCCCGCGATCAGGGCAAACCGTGGCCGATGGGCCAGAATGGCGTCCATCTGCTCCTTGAGCAAATCCGCCGGAATAAACCCCAGCATCCCGACCCCCCAGGAGAGCCCGGCCAGGTCCTTTTCACACCGGGCCAGCAACTGGCGGGCATTATCGCCTCTCATCATGGCCAGTTCAATAAAGGGCAAAGCACCCTTTTTGACTACCTGCCTGGCAAACTCCGGGACATCGGAAATTCTGGCCATCGGCCCCTGAACGATCGGATAGCGGGTATCGTGGCTTTGGGCCAGACTGCTGCCCTCATGAAAGGGGTAGCCTTTGGAGGCCGCAGATTGCAGATGAGCAGTGATCGACTGGCGAATGCCCTGGAGAATGCCTCCCACGGTTGCGAATTTTCGTGCCAGTGAGGGGGCAAACGATATATCCTGTCCCAGAATAACAAGGTCTTTTTCAAGGGATTGCCAGCCTGCCCGCTGGCAGATATGCTCCCTCCAGGCTGCCAGATGATCGGCTGAATCCCCCCGATGGTCGCTGGCGGAAAGCCGGACAAGGTGCTCCTCCTGCCCCTGAAGCTCTTTAATAACCGGGAGATTGGGCCTGCTGTATACGCGGTAGAGAGAGCCCAGTCTCTCTCCCAGACAGATCGTTTCACTTCCATCCATAGAGGCCAGACGGTTTTTTACCTCCCGGGGAAGCGGAGACTCCTGGGCAAGCAAGAGTTGAGAATCCAGAACGATACCTTCCGCTCCCGCCGCATAGCAGCCTGCGGCTGTGTGCAAACCGATCCCCCCCTGTGCCCAGACCGGCAGGCTCAGATGAGAGAGGATTTTCTGGAGTAAAACAAAAGTTGTATCTTCACCAATCCGCCCTCCCGCCTCATGACCTTTGGCCACAATTCCGTCAGCACCGAGTTCTTTCCCGATCTGAGCCTGCCGCAGGCAAATGCTTTCGTAAAAAATCACAAGACCCAGGTCATGGAAAGTGCGCATGATTTTGCGTAAGCTCTGAATCTGCCCGGAAGTTAGAAGTACATACCGAAGCCGGTCAGGTATAAATTCCGCAAGATAGGAGCCGAGCTCACCGAGAAAATCACCGGCCTGCCCATCCACTTTGATTCCGAAATCATTTCTTCCATATTTGCTCAACAGCTCAATACCTTCTCGAGCAGTCCGCAGATCACGG
>JBFLZW010000037.1:0-7905 GCA_040755755.1 bacterium
CTGGCATGATAATCACTCCTTTCAGACCTTTTTTGATACCTCTTCTCTGGTACCAAGGATATTTTACCATGTCCGAACCTCTTTTTGTTTTCTATGTGGTCGCGTATTTATGGCGACCTGTACTTAGTCAGATGGTCGTACTTGAAGAGAGGAGTACCGGTAAAGCCAATAAACGATGCGTTGGGCAGTGCCAGGCGCATGTTGCGGGCAAGCTTGCCTGCCTGAGTGCGGTGCGCCTCGTCCGAGATAACGATGATATCGTCGCGGCGGCTGTAGGGTTTTTCGGGATTCACGTCCTGGTTGAACTTGTGGATCAGGCTGAAGACGTACCGGTGGTTTTCCTTAAGCAATTGCTTCAGCTCTTTGCCCGACCCAGCACGTGGAGTTTTCTCGTTAGCCACCCCGCAACCGACAAAGGTGCGGTATATCTGTCCGTCCAGATCATTGCGGTCGGTCATCAGCACAAAGGTGAAATTGCCCGGCACCTTGCGCCGCACTTTTTCTGCAAAGAAGGCCATGGAATATGACTTGCCGCTGCCCTGAGTGTGCCAGAAAACACCGAGCTTTCCCAAACCTGGGTGTACTGATTCCACCAACGACAGCACCTTGGTTTCTTCCCTGGGTTTCGCCTTCAGTTTCCTCTTTGGTTCCTCCGGTCCGGTTTCCTGCGATTCGGTGAGAGCGAGATAATCCCCATCAATGGCCTGTTCGCGGGGCAGCTCAATAACACGGGTGCGCAAACGCTCCTCTGGCGGGAACAGTTTTTTCAGCTCCTCCTGCTTGTTAACTGATGCCATAGCATTGTTCACGCCCAGCACCTGATGGTTTCGTCCCACGATCTTGCGTACCCCTCCAGGCTTGCTCGCATCGAACAGGATGAAATTCTCCACGATATCCAGCAGGCAATCTTTGGCAAGCATGCCGTTGAGCAGCACCTCGGCATCCACGCTGCCCTTGTCCTTCTCATCGAGCCGCTTCCATTCGCAAAAATGCTCCCATTGGCTCGTAATAGAGCCGTAGCGAGCCCTATCGCCATTGCTGACAATTAAAAATGCGTTGTGGTAGAAGGCGTGACCTATGACATGCTCATCCAGGTAGTCGCACAGGTTGCCGTCAAAACCAGCACGGATGTTTTTATAGACTGCCTTGAGTTCGATAAACACGAGCGGCAGACCGTTAACGAAACAAACCAGATCAGCACGGCGATTATAGTTCGGTGCTCGTAATCCGGTAAGCTTAAGTTCCCGCACAGCGAGAAAGCGGTTATTCGCGGGATTGTCAAAGTCAATAACCTTTGCCTGAACATGGCGCAGGTTTCCTTTGGCATCTTGATAGCTCACCGGCACGCCATCTCGGATGTATTTGTAGAACGTCTGATTGTGCTGGACCAGCGATCGTGTGAAGTCATAGCGGGTGAGATTTTTCACTGCGTCGTCAATAGCCTTGTCCGGCAATTCCTTGTTGAGTTTCACAAGTGCGGCCCGCAGGTCACGAATCAGCACTATCTCACGGGTGTCGGTACGGCCCAGTGTGCCATTCTGCCCGAAGACTTCTTCGTTCCAGGCGTAAATATTATCCCAGCCAAGCACCTTTTCCAGATGCTCAGCAAAGGTGGCCTGCACCAGTCGGTCTTCGCTATTGATGTCGGTAAAAGCCATTTTGGTTTATTTCTCCCTCTGCACTGTCTGTACCTTTTGCACCATTAGCCCTTTTAGCACCGTTAGCATTTTGTTATAATCATACCGTTATCTCGCCGCTCATCAGACGAGGCAGGAGCAGATCGCGGGCTGAGCGGAGTTTTTGGTTTTGGAAAAAGAGCATTCGCAGTTGGTTATCTATCGGTACTGAAATTTCCTCGAAAGCTTGAACCAACTGATTAGGCGGAGACAAGAGCTTCTGGTTCTCGAACTCCGTCTTTGTAACTGAAGCGAATATTGCACCCGACCCAATCATATCTTCTTTGAAAAAGTGAGCGCGCATTTGGTAAAACAAGAAGGACTGGTGGCCTGAGAGGCTTCGAAGTGCAGATAGACCTCGACCAATCACGATTTTATTGAGGGTGATATTGAGCCTTCCAACAGGAGCTCGAACACTGCAAAGGATGCTGCCCTCATAGGCGACGCGGTTTTGGGCTGTAGTGTACACCCTATCAGTAACGAAGCGGTTCCCAAAATCGGCTACACCTTGGTGAAACGGCAGCCCCTCGCCTGTCTCATTGTAATACTTCGACTCTGGGCTTTGCCCCATTGTCACATCAGCAAGTTCACCAAGCGTTTTATTCTCCCACCCCTCCGGCACCCCATCTATAATGCGAGTATGTTCATGCCCAGGAAAGCGCAACCTTATGAACCACTCTTGATATAGCAACCGCACCGACTCCTCCAATAGTGCCATCCGTCGCTGGTTGTTTTCGATTAGGTCGTTGTAGATAGAGAGAATTGTTGTAATCTTGCGTTGAACTGAGAGGGATGGAAGAGCTATAGGGAAATCTGGAAATCTCTCCAATGGAATACGATCAACTGTCGCACCATTTATGATCTCAACAACTTTTCTCCATTCATGAGACATGAAGTAATAGAGAAGATATCGGCTATCAACTTTATTTGGATCAGGTCGCACAAGTGCAACGCGACGCCCAAGACAGCCTCGAAAGCCTTTAGGAATAATCGCATAACGGTGTAGTGTTGCCTCATATGTAAAGACGATGTCATCAGCTTGTGGAGTTACTCGCCGTGTCCACCTTGGGAATTCTTCTTCTGAAATATGACGAATCTGGGAGAGATCAAGGTGTCCATCATCGGTGATATTCTTGATGCCAAGAAAAATCGGCCCATCGGAAGCCTCTTTCGGTGTTGCGTGGGGTCCATCATAAATACCAATGCAGTAATCCTTGATCGGGCGTGGTGTAGAGGTCCTCATGCTCCCAACCCCTCAAAATTCCCTTGAACACCCACCGCCATCGCCCCACCTTCAGCGCTTCCCAAAACACCGCTCATATCTCCACCTCCAACAGCTTAACAATTTCTTCGGGTGAGGGCAACTGGCCTTTCAATTCTTTGGGCAGACGTTTGACGATACGGTAGGTAGCAACGCCGATAGGCTTATGGGTATCATGCAGAGCGTACTCGACGATTGTACGGCTTTTTTCCTTGCATAGAATGATGCCGATAGAAGGATTCTCGCCCTCGACACGGACGAGATTATCCAAGGCAGCCAAATAAAACTGCATCTTGCCCACAAATTCAGGTTTGAACTCACCAATCTTTAATTCCAGCGCCACCAGGCATTTCAACCGGCGATGGTAAAGGAGCAGGTCAATGAAATACTCCTTGCCGTCCACTTCCAGTCGAAATTGGCTGCCAACAAAGGCAAACAATCCGCCCATAGCGCGCAGGAAATCCTCGATACGGGCGATCAAAGCACGCTCCAATTCCCGCTCGCTGTGTTCAGAATCCAACTCAAGAAAATCGAAAGTATACTCGTCTTTGACTGCCAGTTTAGCCTGAGCGAGAATTTGAGGAGAAACGGTCTGGTCGAAATTCGTCTGGCCGAGCAGTGTTTTTTCATAGCTTTGGTTTTCTATTTGATGGATGAGGACATTTTTTGACCAGCCGAACTTTTTCGTCATGCGCAGGTAGAATTCCTTTTCCAACAAGTCATTGCATCGCTCCAGAATGATGAGATTATGAGACCATCCGATTTCTCGCACTAGTGGTGCGAGTTTTTCACTGGGAGAATATGTCTCGTAAAACGACTTCATCCGCCAAAGGTTGGATGCGGAAAAACCTTTAATGCCAGGGAATTCTTGCTGCAAATCGTCGGCAAGCCCCTGTACGAGGGATTTTCCCCAGCCCTGGTCCTGTTTTTGTTCCGAGATTACCCGGCCAATATCCCAGTAGAGAGACACTAACTCCTTATTGACAGCGCGCAAAGCCTCATACTGCGCCGACCGGATTCTCTCCCGGATATCCTTCAATAATTGCGAGTATCCTTCGATCGCTTTTACCATGTCACGCATCTTGGGCTGTTTTGCTTTAGTCATACCCCGTGCCCTTTCCCGCAGCCTTGGACGATCACTTCTATCATATCCCCAACGCCTCAAAATTTTCCTGAATCTTTGCCGCCAGCTCGACAGCCTCTTTGTTGAGGTCTGCCAGTTCCACATGAATGTCACGGAGGGCCTGCTCAAAGTCGAAGTCCTCATCAATCTCAGATGGAGCAACCCCAACATAGCGGCCTGGTGTGAGGCTCCAGTCTGCTGCTGCAATCTCGGCGCGGGTGACGACCTTGCATAGCCCAGGCACAGCCTGCATCATACCATCCGGGAATCGGTCCTGCAACCACACGACTTGGCGATGAAAATAGGCAGCGCTTTTAAGTTGCTCAACCGCATCCTTGCGCTGTTCATCCAATTGCTTGAAACGTTTTATTGTTGCTCGGCGGTCATACAATTCAACGGCCTTCTCAATGGCCGCCATCCCGCCTACATTTCCAGCCGTTTCTCCGGCCACCTCCCCAGATACCTTTCCGGTCAGTTCCCCAACTAACTTTCCAGCCATATCCCCGGCCCGGCTGGCGAGCTTATAGAGCAGATCAACCTGCTTCACCAGCCCTTTGATTTGAGCAGCAAGCGGATCGAAGGCTTGCCGGGCAGCGTGCTGCATGTCATTAGTGGCAGGCAGAGCGGTTTCATACTGCTGGCGGAAACCCGCCAGGCCAGCAACCAGAGTTTTACGGTCAGTTTCATAGGCGGTGGCTGCTTCACGCCATTCGGCCAGTCCATCCTTGAGCATCTGCTTCTGCTCGTCCGGTATCGCTTCAATGTCTGCAATGCCTTGGACAAAAGCTTCAAAAGGTTCCCGGACAGCCTTAAGCGTGGCATCGAAAGCATCAAGCCGCTCGGAAATAACGCTACTCTCAGTGCATACCTTAGAGAGGTAGGACTTCACCAGATCGAGAAACCTGGCCTGCTGTCCTCTGTAGAGCCAGACAATGGCAGAAAGGTTAGCGAGCTGTTCAGGGCTGAAGTCATAAATCTTGCGCGTGACCTTCCGGTAGACGTTGCGGGCATCGATCATCAGCACCTGGTCGCGTCGGTTTTCGGGTTTGCCCTTGTCAAAGTGCCATAACTCGCACGGCACAGTTCGGGTATAAAAAAAGTTTGAGCGGATGGCGATCATTACGTCTACATTACCAGTCTCAACCAGTTTACGGCGCACTTCTGCCTCGCCGTGTCCGGCGCTGGATGCCTGGGAGGACATGACAAAGCCAGCGCGGCCTGTCTCTTTCAGATAACTGTGGAAATAGGATATCCATAAGTAATTGGCGTTGGAGACTGTACCCATGCTTTTCTTTCCATCGCCATTGTTTTTCTTGGCCTTTCCCTTGCTGATACCTGGCAGGCCGAATGGCAGGCGTCGATCGCCGTTGACCTTTTCAGCGTTCACCATGTCTACATTGAAGGGCGGATTAGCCATAACAAAGTCACACTTGCCCCAGATGGGATGGACATCATCATAGAAAGTGTTGGCCTCACGGATATCGCCTTCCAGCCCGTGAACAGCAAGGTTCATCTTGGCCAGCCGGATGGTGGTTGCGGTCTTTTCCTGGCCATAGAAAGTTACCCGTTTCATGGTTTCCAGCCCTTCATTCTCGATGAAATGGCTGGACTGCACAAACATGCCGCCGGATCCGCAGGCAGGGTCAAAGATTATGCCGTGATCAGGCTCGATGACATTGACAATCGTTTGCACCAGGGAAGGCGGAGTAAAGAATTCACCGTTATCCTGTGCGCCCTGGATTGCGAATTTCATGAGGAAATATTCATATATCCGGCCAAACACATCGCCCGATGCTGTGCGCAGAACCTCGCTATCAAAATTGCGCAGCAGGTCTTCGAGAAGGTCGTCCTCAAACCGGTCATAATCCTTGGGAAGCTGCCCCCTGAGCGGCTCAAAGTCCTCCTCGATGGCGTTCATTGCCTCGACCAGCGATTTCCCGATAACGCCATTACCCTTGGGAATGCTGAGCAGGGCTTCATAACGAGCGTTCTCCGGCAGCATCAGCGCCCGGCGTTTTATGAAGTCGCCCTTCACCAGTTGACGTTTGGGCATCTTGCCAGACGCCTGATCTGCTTCGATCTGTGCGAGTGCAGCCTGATACCTGTTGGTTGCATGGCGCAAGAAGATCACTCCCAACACCGGCATGCAGTATTCACTGGAAGTCAGCTTGGAATTAGCGCGAAGCTGATCAGCCGCCTCCCAAAGGCTGTTTTCGAGTTGTTCGATATTTTGCATGAGTTTCCCTCTAATTTGGAGCGCACCTTTTATGTATCAGGTGACAGAAATCGGCTTATATTTAAAAGCTCTTTTTTAAGCTCATTTGGTGGGATGTATTCGATCATTGTAGAGAATTCATAAGCCTTCTTTCAATTGTTTCTCAACCAGCCCCTTCAATAATCTCCTGTGGCACTCCTCGTCAGTCTTCTCTTTGCAGAGGAGAGTGATATTCCCCTCTCTGGCAAGATCAGCCAGTTCCTTTAGGTTATCAGTCCGGGATTCCATCTCTTTAAAATACCGTCTCTCGTACTCAGAAAAATCTATTCTCTTGTTATTCCAGTCATCGAGAAGCTCGTTACTGGGGCCAAGTTCTTTCATCCAGAGATCAATCCTGTTCTTTTCCCGGCCAATGCCACGGGGCCATTTGCGCATGACAAGGATTCTCTTGCCGTCGTCAGGCTCGATCTTGTCGTAGTAAACGGATTTGGTTTTGATCATCGTATCAACAGTTTACCTCCAAGGTATTTCCTTAAATTGCTATTATATCATAAAAGATTGAATATCGACCAATATTTACGTTAAAATATGTGGCTAAAACAGCAAAAGGATGACAGAGAGGAATATATAGAAGCTATCAGGCATGAATTGCCGAATCAGACTGTGAAAGGAGAAGATAAAAATGGATTTTCAGGGAACATGGCATATCTATGAGATGGAAATGTGGGGCGAGGACTATTTCAACATGGAAGTTCAGGCGTATATCAAGATAGGCTCAGATAACAGGGGGAGTTTTCAGTTTGGCCTTGTTAGCGGGCAAATAGATGGAGAGATTGCCGGAAAAAAGTTTGAATTTACCTGGGAAGGAAATGATGAATGTGACCCTGCACATGGCAGCGGCTGGGTAAGGCTAAAAGGCAAGGACCTGCTGGAAGGCCAGTTCAGGATTCATGATGGTGACAGCTCGACTTTCATGGCAAGGAGGGCAAAATAATTCTTTTCGCTGGTACACTGGGACTAAGCTTTTTTATCTTGCATATTAATTCTGTTATCAAAGGCTTTCGAGAAAAATGCGTACACTCTCAGCCCCTGGGGATTTTAAGTCCACTAAAATAGAGTATGATTCCTGCAAGTATTGTTTGGCTTTCTCTTTTTGTCCAAGGCTGTCGTAGATATATCCCATTTTTTTTGATAGATTTGCTATTCCTATCCGGTCACCTATCTCACGCGCAAGTTTGAGTCCTTTTTCACAATACTCTTGAGCCTTTTCCATCTGATTAAGTTTCCTATAGATATCTCCTAGGCCGCTCAACCATGCACTCCCATTGCGACGGTCCCCTATCTCTTGAGATATAGCGAGGGCTTTATCGTAATACCCTAAAGCCTTCTCAACTTGATCAAGAGCGCTGTATACGTTCCCTAGGTTGCCCAGCCATTCTCCTTCATAACGGCGGTCACCTATGTTATGTGCAATGCAAAGTGCTTGCTGGTAGTACTCAACGGCCTTCTCCATCTGCCCAAGCTCTCGGTAGGCATCACCCAGATTGCCTAAATCAATCCCCTCACCTCTTCGGTCACCAATTTCTCGGTCTATGCTGAGTGCCTGCTGGTGATATTCGATAGCCTTCTC